>SPMW01000007.1 GCA_009827235.1 Candidatus Campylobacter infans
GTCAGTAGCGATACCAAGACTAGCAGCTACAAGAGATGATGCAGAGGTGGCAAAGGCAGCGACAAACTTAACCACGGCGGTTAGTGATTTGACAGCTTATTATACTGCTAAGGGTCATTTTAGAAGTGGTAGTGCTTCAACAGCAGCTAAAATAACTGATTTTACCAAGCTAACTAATGCGCTCAGCAAAGATGGTAAGTTAAATGTAAAAGGCAAAATAACTTGCGTAGAAGTACAATTGCCTGACCAGGCTAACACTGCCTCAGGTAAAGTCGAGCTTACATTAAAGTTTAAGCCAAGCGCCGATGCTGTATGTAAGCAATTAGTAAAACTGCCAGGCATTAAAACCATGTGTGGTAAAGGTGAAAATTCCAGCCTTAGTGGCGACTGCAAGATCCAAATCGGTGGCTCAGGTGGCATACAATTCTAATTTAATTATTTAAAATTTATTTCAAGTTTAATTAAAATTTTCATTAAACTTTTAAATTGCCCTTGAAATTTTAAAATTTCAAGGGGCTTCATTCTTAACTTTCAAACATTTTAAAATCCGCGAAATTTTAAAAATTTTAAAATCTTAAAATTTTAAAAAACCCGCCCAGAGTGTAAAATAATAAAAAAGCCAAAAACTAAGGCAAATTTTAAAATTTTAAATTTTAAAATTTTAAACCCGCCCAGAATTTAAAATAATAAAAAAACCAAATCAATCCTCAAAGCTAATGGCGATTGTAGCGGGCTTTGGCAGTTTTTTAAGGCTTCGTTTTAGCATTAAATGATCGTTTAGGCCAGAAATTTTAAGCGTAGAGCCATCAAGGCTAAATCTTGCTTGCTTAAAAGTAGAAAGCTCCCTAGCACTTGCTAGCAAAAAGCAAAGCCATTTTAGCGTTTTAAGCGGGGCACAAAGCTTGCTAAACTCGCCCAAATCGTCATTGTCAAAATCCTTGCCGTGAAACTGGCAAATCACAGCGATATTACAAAGCTGCTCGTGCGTGTAGCCGTAATTTAACGCCGTCCGCACGATATACGCGCTATTTAAACGCTCTTTATAATAACCCAAGGCGCGCCCCACATTAAAGATTTTTGTCGCCACACTAAGCAAAAACAGCTCATTTTCCCCAAGCCTATGAAAAGGCGCAAAAACCCTAAAAAGCGCTTTTGCGGTATTTAGCGTGGCGCGATTATCAATAGGGCAAAAGCGATCTTGTAAGCTTTTAAGGCTAGGATTAAAATTTGCTGGAAATTTCACGCCAGGGCGCAAAATCGCGCTTAAAAACAAACCCTCTCTAATGCCAACGCCACTTGTTATAACGCGTTTTGCGCCTAAGCTCTCACATAGCTTTAAAAACACAAGCGCGCCACCGCGAATGGTATCAAAGCGATCTTTGCTGATATTAAAATTTTTAAGTCCTAAAACACTTGAAAGCGCGATTTTACGGATATAAGCACTATTTTGCGCATTAAAGGGATAAATAAAATTATGTAAGCTTTCAAGCGGATATTTGCGCTCTTTAATAATAGCCGTGCTAATAGCACGCAAAGAGCCGCCGATAGCGATTATATCGCTATTAGCAAAATCCTTATCAATGCCTTTTAAAAGCTTATTTATAAACTCGCTTGCGCCGTTTGCGTCTTTTTTATCATAAAAAAGCTCTTTTAAGCGCACGGTGCCGATATTTAGCGAAATAGTAGCGCTGATACGCCCATTTTGTATGCGCGCAAGCTCTGTGCTGCCGCCGCCTATGTCTATGGTGGTGGCGTTTTTAAGCGGGCTTAGCAAGTTTAGCGCGGCTAATCCGCCATAATAAGCCTCGCTCTTGCCATCAACTACGCGCAAATTTATGCCTAAGCCATTTTTTACTCTATTAATAAATTCCTTGGCATTTGGCGCATCGCGCAAGGCTGAGGTGCCAGTGGCTATTATGCGCCGTGCGCCGTATAATTTAATATAGCTTTTAAACTCGCTAAATGCGCTATAAACATTATCCATAGCCTTTTGCTGTAATACTCCGCACTTTTCATAAGCGCCCTCGCCTAAGCGCACTTTAAGCTTGTATTCTCGCAAAATAAAAAATCCAAGACGGCTTGTGCGCTCAAAAATCGCCATTCTTGCGCTATTTGAGCCCAAATCAATCACGGCTATTCGTTTTGGCATTTTGTGTCCTTATTTTTAATTTTATCTTACATTTAAAATTTTAATCAAATAAACTAAGCCTAAAACTGCGCCTTGTAAGCTTGTTTGCGCCGTATTTGCTTAGGGCTTGTAGGTGGGCTTTTGTGCCATAGCCCTTGTGCTTGTCGTAATCAAAAAGCGGATAAAGCGCGCTAAAACGGCGCATTTGGCGATCGCGGCTTACCTTTGCGATTATGCTAGCTGCGCTAACTTGCGCTATTAATTTATCTGCTTTAATCATAGTTTTAACCAAGCTCTCACCGTAATTACAATTACCATCAAATAATAAATCATAGCCTTTAAAATGCGCCTCTAAGGTCATTAGCGCGCGCTTTAAACACCAAGAAAGCCCGCGCTCGTCTATTATATTATTTGAAAAAAACAGCACCAAATAATCGCATTTTGGTAAAATTTCATTATAAATTTGCTCGCGTTTTTTCTCGCTTAACATTTTAGAATCAGCCACAAGCGCGCTAAGTTCATCATCAAAGCCGGGCTTAAACGCGCACCCAGCCACTACTAGCTCGCCAGCTAGCGCGCCCCTGCCAGCCTCATCTATGCCACAAAGCACGGCTAAGCTCCATTTTTACGCACTAAAAGCGAATGTAAAAAGGCAACTAAAATAATGCCAAAACTCAAAGTCCCAGTAATTAGCTCGCTAACTTCATAAAATATATTTATAAACATTATCACGCTAAGGGCTAAAATAGCGTAATTTGCGCCATGCTCTAAAAATTTAAACTCATTTAGCGTGCCGTGATGAACCATATAAAGCGTTAAAGAACGCACAAAAAACGCGCCAATGCCTAAGCCAATCATTATAATAAAAATATTTTCACTCATCGCAAACGCGCCTATTACGCCATCAAAGCTAAATGAAGCATCTAAGGTTTCAAGGTATAAAAAGCCAGCAAAACCACTGCGCGTGGCTGCGGATTTAAAATTTTGATTTTGTAAGTTTGGATTATGGTTATTAAAATTTGTAATTTTATTATTTACATTTTCATCATCGTTGTTATTAAAATTTGTAATATCAGCTTTTTCATCATCGCCTAAAAACTCATTTACAAGCCCTAATGCCATATGAACCAAAATCGCCGCAAAATACGCCATCGCATAATCGCTATTTTTGGTTAAATAAAGCATTATCATTCCCACAAGCACTGCTATAAAAACGCTTGCATTTTTTGCTTTTGCAAGAGCTAGCATTACGCGATTTGCCTCAATCGCTCGTATCCAGCGCACATTTCGCCCAGCAAAGAAAAACTCCAAAGCAACCATCAACAAAAACGCCCCGCCAAAAATGTAAATTTCACCTTTATTTGCGCTTAAATGCTTGTGATAGGTATCTACATCGTTAATGGCTAGCATTAAGGTTTCAACAATCCCAAGCTTTGCTACCATGGCAACGATAATAATAGGAAAGGCAAAACGCATACCAAAAACAGCCACAGGAATGCCCCACACAATAAAACGCCGGCGCCATTTTTCATCCATTTCTTCAAGGGTTTTAGCATTTACCACGGCATTATCAAAGCTTAGGCTAATCTCTAAAACTGCTAGCAACGCGCAAATATACGCCGCCGCAAAGCCACCAAGCCAAAAGGCTAAAACAAGCCCAACAAAAGTAATAAAAAATGAAAAATAAAAAAATCGCATAACTCTTCCTTAGCTAAAAGTGCGTATTATAATAAAATTTTATTTATTGTTTGTAAGAATTTGCTTGATTTGAATTAAAATTTTAAGTGGCGTAAATTAAAATCTCTTTGCTAAAACGCAAATAAAATTAAAATTTCGCCACAAAACGCAAGCCTTTACGGCCGCAAATAAATTAGCCTTTAACAGCTTGTGCCATATCCCACATAGGCATAAAGATACCAAGAGCCATAAGAATAACCATACCAGCGATGAAAACTAGCAAAATAGGCTCCACATAAGCTGAGATATTATCTAAGATATTATTAAAGCGCATTTTATAATAATCAGTAACTTTTTCTACCATTTCATCTAAGCTACCGCTACGCTCGCCAGCGCTTATCATTTGGACCAGCATACTCTCATAAAGCTTAGTTGATTCTACGGCGTATGCAAGGTTGCTACCGCGCGTAACTAGGGTTTTAATAGATGAAAGTTTTTCATTTAAATGATCATTATCTACGCTTAAAAATGCGGTATCAAGAGCATCGACTATTGGAATACCAGAGCGCACTAGCTCGCAAAAAATAAGATTAAAGCGGTGCATAGTGGCAAAAAATACGATATTGCCTATCAAATAAACCCTTAAAATGTTTTTATCAAACTGCTTTTTAAAATTTTTATTTGCGCGGTATAAATAAAACACGGTAAAAACCGCAGCTATTACAATGCCAGCGATGAAAAGCCCGTGATTGCTAAGTGCGGATTCTATGCTTAGCAAAATGCGCGTAGGCAAAGGCAACTGAGCGCCTAATTGCTCAAAAATCTCTCTAAATTTTGGCACAACCATTATCATAAGAATAACAAAGGCCGCGATGATGGCGATTATTACCGTTACTGGATAACGCATAGCTTTTTTGAACTTTTGCTTATTATCATAAACATCTTGGAGAACTTGCGTTAATTGCCCTAGGGATTCAGATAACTGACCCGTTTGCTCGCCTAGGCCTATTAAGGCTATGCTAACATTGCCCACTTCATCTTTAAAAGCACTCATACTCTCTGTTAAACTCATACCGGCATTTAAGTCATCTCTTACGGCAGTAAAAATTTCTTGTAAGCGTTTATTTTGCGTGTTTTTGGCTACTTCGCGCACGCAGTCGTGGATGGATATACCAGCACCAGTCATTACAGTAAGCTGACGCAAAGTGGCGATATAATCCTCCATTCTAAGCTTTGGCTTAAAAATAGCTGCTAAACTAGACTGCAAAGCCTCAATAGCCGGTATGCCACCTTTATGCTCGGTGGTTTTTATAACCGTGCCACCACGCCTGCGCATAGCTTGAGTTTTAGCTTGATCTAAACTATTTGCTCTAACCACATCAGTGTAGCGTTTGCTACCTTTTACTTGAACAACCTTATAACTTTTCACTTATTATCCTTTCGCCACTCTATAAACTTCGGCTATACTAGTAATACCAATAGCCGCGCGACGCATACCATCAGCAAAGAAATCCTTAAAGCCCTCTGCATAAGCTTGATTTGCAATTTCTTCTTTTGATGCGTTTTTGGCTATTAAAGATGAAATTTTATCGCTAACAGGCAATACCTCGCTCACCATTTCACGCCCCACATAGCCAGTTTGCGAGCATTTCTCGCAACCAACTGGCCCATAAAATTGATAATCACCAGGGATTAAGTGCACAATTCTCTCCATTTGTGCCTCTGGCAAGGTGATTTTTTGCCTACAGCTTGGGCAAAGCTTACGCACAAGACGCTGAGCCTCCACACCAACCAAAGCACCGCTTAATAAATAAGGCTCTATTCCCATATCCATTATACGCGTAACGGCTGAAATAGCGTCATTTGTGTGTAAGGTAGAAAACACCAAGTGTCCTGTAAGCGCTGCTTGTATGCCTATGCGTAAAGTTTCTTGATCGCGAATCTCACCTATCATTACAATATCAGGGTCTTGGCGCAAGATCGAACGCAAAGCAGACGCAAAGGTAAGCCCTGCTTTTTCATTAACATGAACTTGCTGGATTAGCCCCATTTGATACTCAACCGGATCCTCAACGGTGATAATTTTCTTTTCAACACTTTTTATATCATTTAATGCCGCGTATAAGGTCGTGGTCTTACCAGAGCCAGTAGGTCCAGTAACTAAAATCATACCATAAGGCGAAACGCTCATTTTAGTAAATTTTGCAAGAGTTTCTTCGGCCATACCTAAATCTTTAAGATTTATAATTACTTTGGATTT
Organism: Candidatus Campylobacter infans; assembly: GCA_009827235.1. Taxonomy (GTDB): domain Bacteria; phylum Campylobacterota; class Campylobacteria; order Campylobacterales; family Campylobacteraceae; genus Campylobacter; species Campylobacter infans. The sequence goes on from SPMW01000007.1 coordinate 6,066, forward strand.
ATCCAAAATACGCATAACTATACTCTCGCCGTTAATTATAGGCAAGGTAGATATACGAAAATCATACTCTTTGCCAAGAACTTGCACGCTAAAACGGCCATCTTGTGGTTTGCGGCGTTCGGCTATGTCCATATTTGAAAGCATTTTAAGCCGGCTAGCAAGTGGCGGGTAAATATCCTTTTCAAAAACAAAAAGTTCAGTTAGCATACCATCTATACGGCTTCGCACAACGCAATCATTTTGCGTAGGCTCTATGTGTATATCGCTAGCGCGATTTGAAATAGAAACACGCAAGATAGTTTCAATAAGCTTTAAAACACCGCTACTTTCGTTTTCATCACCTTCGCCTGTGCTAGATTCTAATTCTTTGCGGATTTGAGTTACAATCGATGATACGCTTTCATTAAGTTCTAATTTTGCAAGCATTTTATCGATAGTTGTAGGATCGCACACGACAATTTTTAAAATTTTACGATTAAAAATCCCGCCTATTTTATCTTGTGAATCTATATCAAAAAGATTTTTAAAAGCTACATATACATTTACTTCATCTTCTTTATATGGCAACGCACCAAAACTTTTAAGATTAGAGCAAGGCACGGATCTAGCTAGATTAAAATCCACATCAGAATCTTCTAATTTAACATATTCTAAATTAAAAGTTTTTGCAAAATAGCCTAAAAATGTATCCCTATCTAAACCAAAATACCCGGTAATATCATCTAAGCTTATACGAGTTCGTCTGTATAAAGTAGCGAGCAAGCTTACTATTTCGCTATCTCGCATACCTAACTCTTCTTTTAGAGTGGCTATGGTTCTTTTTGAGTTTATTTTAACAGTTAGGCTCTCAAAATCGCTTTGAGCGACCTTTCCTTCGCGCACTAATGCTTGTAAAATTTCTCGATTTATATCTTTGATATCTGCCATTTTTTATCCTAAGGTAAAGTGTTTGAATATATTTGTGAAATTATTGCTTGAATTTCTTGATTATCAGGGGCTTTGTTTTGAAATGTTTCTAGCACCCTAATAGCATCTTGTCTTTTATTCATTTTAGCCTGTGATTTAGCAAAGATTATCCAACCATCTGGGTCATTTTTATCCATATCATTTAATGTCAAAGCCCATTTAGCAGCATTTTTATAATCTTTTTTATCATAATATTCTTTTGCAAGAAGCCTTACATATTGTATGTCGTGCGTTTTGTAAAAATTTTCTTTAAGGGTATCTATGGAGGTGTTAAGAACGGTAGATTCTATTATAACTTGCGCTTTTTTTTCTTTTTTTACTTCTTTTTCTTTTGCGCTAAATTTAGGTTCGTTTTCTAAAAAAACTATCTCATCTTTATTTTTATTATTTTGCTTAGATTTAGCGGTGTTTTTTTGCTTTGGCTTTTCTAATTCATCATCATCGTAGTTATTGTATTTTTCATCAATTGCTTTTTGTTTTAGATTTTGAATTTTAAGTCTTTGCTGTAATTCGTTTTTGGCAATTTGTGCTTCTTTGCTACTATCATATCCTCGTAGCAAAATAACCGTAATCACGACTATTGCACAAATACACAATGACGCAATTATACCTAGCTTTATAAACAATTTTTTACGATAATTAGATAAAAGTTTTTCTAACCTTTTAATTTCTAAACCATCAAGCATGTAATATCCCTAAGTCTAATGCTGCCATTAAAATGCAATTTTTTAATTCTTTTTTAAGTGTAGCTGGACTATTTTCTTCATAATACTCAGCTATTTCAAACACTTTATATAAAATTTGATTTAATCTTCGTAAATTGCCCTTGCTTATTTTATATAATAATTTTAAAGTTTTATTAGTGAAAATACTCATAGCAGCATTTTGCTCATGCAAAAATAGCTTTTTTTCTATATACATCAACATTTCATCATAAGAGCATAAATCAAACTCGACAATCTCGCCAATTCTCGTATTAAAGCATTCCTTAGCTAGCAAATCCTCACTGGCTGTTTTATGCACCGTAAAAAGTATTTTAAAATACCTAGTATCAGCTATTAGGCGAATTTTTTCTACCAAATCTTTTGGATAAAGCTGGCTTTCATCTAGTATTAAAACATACTGAGTTTTTGGCATATTTGTTTTTGGATCCAAAGGATTTTCTTTTTCGCACTTTTGGATTAAAGCTTCTGTATTATCACACAATACATCATCACCAAACAAACGCGTAGAAATCGCATTTATAAAATCTTTTTCACTAAAAAAAGGTTGTAAAAAAAATATAATAGGCTTTTTATCTTTTAAATCATTATAAATTCTTTGTAATAAAAAAGTTTTGCCAGTGCCTGGCGCGCCAAAAAATAAGATAATTTTTACTGGTTTATCCAAAGCACCGCAAATTTTGCGATAAGCGATTACTGTTTTGTCTAAACTAACATAACCGCTTATATCGCTATCTGAGAATATATCTTTTATATCTGTGTAGATATTTTTACTCATTAAAGTATTCCGTCAGAATATCCCAAAGATTTTAAAGAATCTTTAACATTACCTGTTTCGTTGATATTAACAACTTTTGGTGTAATTATAAAGACTAACTCTGTGTCTCTTAATGAATCTTTTACATTTTTAAATAAATAACCAATCGCAGGTATATCACCTAAAACAGGAACTTTATTTACATTTTTACCAGTTTCTTGGCTAATTAAACCACCTAAGACTATTGTATCACCGCTATTAACTTGTACAACAGTAGAAAGCTTTTTTTGTAAGGTATCAGGTGCTATGCTACGAGCTGCAGTTTGTCTTACATTATCTTCTTGATATTTAAAAGTATTTAAACTAGGATTTATGCGCAACATAATCTTGCCATCATCACTTACCTCAGGTAAAATATTCAACAAAATACCTATAAAAGTAGAATACTGAGTAACATCTTGTGTTACGGTAGTACCAGTATCAGAGCTTACATTTGAGCTAGTGATTTGATAATTTATATTATCGCCTACTGATATAATTGCTTGTTGATTATTCATAGTCATTACTTTTGGACTAGAAATAACCTTAGAGTTACCTTTTGTTTCAAGGAAATTAATTACGCCCTCTAAATTAATATCTACTCCACCGCCTAAAATAAAGCCACCAGTGATAGAGCGCATAGTAGGTATGGCTGCATTGCCTATTTCTCTTGTTATCCAATCGCCATCTTCACCTGTGTAAGAATATTCATACTTGGTGCCTTGAAAAGGAATTCTATTACTTCTTGTACCGGCCTTGGCATTAGGACTTGGATCATTGCCTCTTCTACCAAATTTAAATGAACTAGGACTTCCATCGCCTAAATTGCTATTAAATTTTAGATTAAATTTAGACCAATCAATACCTTTTGAAAATTCATTTTCAAGTTGGATAGAAATAATGCGAACATCTATCATAACTTGTTTTTTCAAGCTTGTATTTAGATTATTTATGTAGCGAGCTACACGATTTATTTGTGTTTTGGTACCAGTTACTGTTATTAGCCCAGCATTTGGATTAATCACAGGTGCTGGAGCGGCAAAATGCTCTATGCCGTTATTCATAATAGCTAAAATTTCAGCTTGTAATTGTGTCCAAAAATCAAACTTTTCAGTTATTTTAATGATATTTTCTTGTGATTCTAAGTCTGTGTTGTTTTCGTTTTGATCACTTAAATTTTCAAGCTCAGTAGGTGCTGAATCAGTAGATGCTCTTGTAACAGCACGACCTTCTCTAATAGATGTTATATAATCGATTTTAAAAGTTCTAGACTCAGTAGTAGCAACCTTTAAAACCTTTTTATTAAAGGTATAACTTAAATCATTATGAGTGATCAATATATCAAAGATATCACTCAAACTCAATGATTTAATGTTTATGCCGGTGGCATCTTGGCCTAATATACTACTAGCATTCCTATCAGCTACAATAATACTAAAATCACAAGTTGAAGACAACTGAGATAAAATCTCTTTGATACTTGTATTATCATCCGAAATTTTGATGCTAAAAAGCCTGCGATCGCAACTAGCACCAAAAGCCAAAGTGCTACTTAGCAAAAATGCTAAAAATAGCTTAATTAAACGATATTGTGACATTGTTTCCCCTTTTTAGTTCTATCGTTACATTTGTATCTGTGTTTGGATCATTTAAGATTGCTTGTCTTGATTCTATCTTAATAAGTTTGTATTGTTCTATATCTTCATCAAGTTTATACCAAGACCCATTTATCCTTGCAGAATTGCCTACAATTGCGCTTAATTCAAAATTTGGAATAACTACAGCTGATTCAGGTTTTACTCTTGCAAAAGGATCTTTAATCTCATCTATTTGCTCTTGGGTAATTTCGCTCTTGCGCTCTTTTGCTATTTCTTCTATTTCTGCTGGCACATTATTTTGTTCTTGTGTAGCATTTAATTCATCATTTGCCGTCAATAAAACAAAAGAACAAAACATCAATGCTATTTTTATGAATGTTTTTTTCATATCCTTCCTCGCTTTAATATTCTTTTGTGTATAGTTTTACTCATATCTTACGCCCCATGATGATATATTGATATGTCCATAGATATTGCCTTTATCATTAACTTTCATATCTATATCGCTTATATCTATCGCATCTATGCTTTCTTCTAATCGTCTTGTGTATTGCACTATGTTGTTAAAACTTTCTGTTTCAAAAGTTACATTCACATCATACAATTTAGCAAAACTCAAAGGATTTACTTGATTAAGCATATTGTCTATTCTAATGATTGTTACATTAGTATCCAAAGCATCGCGTGCAATGTCGTTTAGATAGACATTTATATTGCTACCTGCTAGCAATTTAGATAGCTCTTTAACCTTTTGGCTAACCTCAGAATTTTTTTGACTCACGCTTGCAACTTCGCTTTGTTTTTCTTGAATTTCTCTATTGAGCCTAGCGATTTGACTATTTAATTCTTTTGGTTTATTTTTTAGGTCGTTGAGTTCTTTGTTAATTCCATTTAATTCAGATTCAACATTTTCTCTTACTTCAACAGCACTAGGATTAACCAGTAAATAAATTATATAAGCAACAGCCACAAATGCTACTAAAAAGATAAGCCTTTTGTCTTTATCTTTTTTACCTTCAAAATATTCGTCTAATCTTTGTATGTATTCTTCCATTATTTCACTCCTATTTTGATAGCACTTTGGTAGATACCCTCTTTAACAGAAATTTCCTTAGCAACTACACTATATCTATCAGAATTTTCTATAAATTTTATAAGCTTAGTGATTTTTATATCATTACTACTATTTAATACTACGGTTATGATATTATCACTATCAATGCTTATATTTTCGGTATTTACACCTTGATCATTTAAATATTTAGCTATATCATATAAGGTAGAGTTTTTCATTTTATACTCAACCTTTTTTGAATGGCTATCTTTAATGATATTTTCTTTAAGTTCAAGGTCGGCGCGTAAATTTGCTAATTTATCCTTAATGGCATTAAATTCTTTTTGGGTATTTTCTTTTTTAGAATTTAAACCATTAACCTCTTGCTGTAAAGATTCTACTTTTAACTTTTGTTTATCTCTTTCCATTGTATTCAAACCAGCTTGAACCAGCTCTACACCAGGCATTATCAAGCCAGCTACCAAAGCTACACCCATAAGAGCTACGAATTTACCACCATCGCGTTTCATAAATGCAGGCGGTCGGAGATATGGGCTTAGATTTAAAGGGCTTCTTTCATCATCACAGCCTCTTGCGTATAAAAACATTAAAACATTTAAGAAATTTATATCTTGCTCGCCACCTTCAAAATTTAGGTTAAAGCTAAAATCTCTACATTCTATGCCTATGCGCTTGCTGGCTAAATCCGCTAAGCCATTTATTGTGCCTATATCTGTGCCTATAAATATTTTAGAAATATTAGCAGTTGATAAATCGCTTAAATTTGCAAAAACATCAGATACAAAATAAAGCAATTCATCTACGACATTAACCATTTCTCCGCTTACGCCGTCTTGTTTTAGCTTAGCAAAAAAATCGGCTTTTTCTATTTTTTGTCCGGTTATTGCTGGATACTGAGCGGCTAAATAATTAAGGGTATATCGCCCAAGAGAGCGCACAAAAGAGAAGTTTCCTTGATTATACACCACCACATATGCCTCATCATCACCTATATAAATAAAGCAATCCACACTATTACTATCTAGCACACCTTGTTCATATAAGCCTTTATATAGCAACGGCTCTGGTACCACATAATCTATATATTCGGTATTAAACAGCAATGGTTGTAGATTTGTTTCTACGGTTTCAGCTGAAATCAAAAATACATCGTAGAAATTTTCTTTATCTTTTCTTGGCCCATAAGACATAAGAAATTGCTGAGCATTATCTAATGCCAAATTACGATAAGCTGCATCTAAAAGAAAACCCTCAAGAGTTTCTCCACTTGAACTACCAGAAGCATCTAATTTGGTATAGTGCAATTCTCTATTCTTTACATAAGTAACAATCATAGGATCTTTTTTACTTATAGAAGAATAATCCTTTGGCTTTACGACATTATCTTTAAAAGCATAGGCCTTGCTTTTAAAGACATCTACGGTAGTAATTTCTAGTCCTTTTTTAGAACTAGAACTCTTGCCCGAGACTGTGCTCGGTCCCTTAAAGGAAGCTAAAAAGTTGTTTTTCATCAGCAGCCTCACCCCTAATTTTTTTTAAAAGTTTGGCATTATAACAAAAAAACGGCATTTTTTACTTTTTTTTTAATTTTTTTTTTACTTTTTTTTTGAATTTAGTTAAAGAAAAACATTTTTTTTAAGACTTTTTTCATTTTTATGCCAATTTTTTTGCACTTTTACTTCAAGTCCTAGATAAACTTTTTGTCCGTCTAAGGCTGCTATTAGTTTTCTAGCTTTAATGCCGATATTTTTAAGAGCGCTTATGAAAATGCCTTTATGGCTTTGGCTATCTGTGATGATAACTGCTTCTACGCTGGTAAGTTTAGGTAAATTTTTCACGCCTTTTATCAGTACCTCAGCACTATAAGGCAATTCATCACTAACGCAAGCAAAAATCGCTTCAAGGATAAAATCTCTATAAATATCCTTGCTTTTTGCATCGCTTAAATCCTGGCTATCATAATATAATGGCGCTACTGGCAAAATTTTAATGCATTCATTTAATAATTCATCTCTAAAAGCTGCCTTTTTTATGCTAACTGGCACAAGCGCGCTATAATTTTGGCTGTAAGTATTATATTGTGCTAATTTTGCAAAAAGCGCTTCTTTTTTAGCTAAATCTACCTTTGTGATAACGACTATATGCGCCTTTTGGCATTTTGCTACCTTTAAAATTTCTAAAAATTGCTCATAATCTTTAATATCATCAAAAACACTAGCGCAAAATATCAAAGCATCGCAATCATTTAAACTTTCAATTGCTTTTTCATTTAAAATTTTATTTAATAGCTTTTGGCTGTTATTTAGCCCGGGTGTGTCTATGAAGATTAATTGATTTTGCCCGTGCATTACTATGGCTTTTAGTGTTCGTCTAGTGGCGTTTTGCTTGTGTGAAACTAATGTGATTTTTGTATTTAGCAAATAATTAATTAGGCTAGATTTACCTGAGTTCGTGCGCCCAATTACTGATATAAAGCCAGATTTTGCCATTTAATGCCTTTAAAATTTTAATAAATTGCCACTAAATACACAAATCCGCCAAACTCATTCACTTAAAATTTTACGAATCTTTTCAAAGCGCGTATTTATCGTGCCATCTATATTGCCACTATCGCTTAAAAGCAAAGCCCCGCCAGGACTTATAGCATCATCGCTGCTAAGTTTTATATGCGTATCGCCTTCAAATTGTTCGCTCAAATAGCCATAATCCTTGCTATTTACTTTTATTTCAACGCTTGCGGCATCTTTTAGCTCGCTAATTAAACTCTTAGCTATATTTAGCGCAACCTTGGCTGAGTTTTCTTTGATTTCTTTTAGCACCACTTCTTTTGCTATATCGATTGCTGTGTGGCTTAATTGCTCTTGTGTTTTTGCCAAAAACTCATCAAAACGCGCACTTTGTTCATCTAGCTTTTTAATGCTCGTGCTATATTTGCTCTCTAAATCTTTAATTTGCGCATCGTAGGCGGTTTTTGCGGCTTGCTCGCCTGCTTGCTCGCCCTCTTTTCTTGCTTTATCTGTTTCGCTAGCTAGGCGTTGTTTAAACTCGCTTTCTTGGCTTTCTATTTTCATTTGAAGTTTTATGATGTTATCGCTTAATTCATCTGTGCGCTTTAAAAGCTCTTCTATAAAGCTTGGTTGGGAATTTTGCGTGCTTTGTGGCTCTTGTGGTTCTGGCTGTTTGATTGCTGGTGTAATTACTTGAGTTGTTGCAAGCGAAGTATCTGCGGTGCTTTCTTTATCTATTTGCTCAGCATTTATTTGCTCGGCATTTGCTTGCTCAGCGCATTTGCTTGGTTTTTCGTTGCTGATATTAGCGTTTTCTTCATTATCGCGTCTTGTGTTTAAAACCTTAAATCTATATGGTTTGATCGTATGTTTTTGGCTACTAGCGTCTATTACATTACTTTGCATTTTTACTCTTTTTCTAAAACAGCGGTTTTAAAATTTTAAAATTTAGCCACAAACACAGCATCTAAAACCACCATTAAATTTTATTCAATCATCTCGTCATTACCGCCTAATTGAACCACACCGGTTTCAGCTAGCTTTTGCACTGCTTCTACTACTTTGCGCTGTGCTTCTTCTACTTCTTTTACACGCACAGCACCAAGATAGCCCATTTCTTCTATAAAAGCCTCGCTTGCGCGCTGGGACATATTTGTCAAAAATCTTTGTTTTAACTCTTCGCTAGCACTTTTTAAGCCTACCATTAAGTCTTTTTTATCCACGACTTTTAGCACCTCGCGAATTGCTGTGTTATTAAGAGAATTAATATCTTCAAAAGTAAACATCATTTCTTTGATATTTGCTGCGAGGTTTGGATCGCTTTGTTCGATAAAATCAATTGTAGTTTTAGCCGCTTTTTGTCCTAAGCGATTTAGCGTCTCAGCCACGGCTCTTGTGCCACCTATTTCAACCTTATAGCTTGTTAGGCTTTGTAGTTTGCTTTCTAGCACGGCAGAAACGCGCTTAATCACGCTAGGGCTGATATCGCCAAGATTTGCCATACGCATCACCACCTCGCCCCTAATATCCTCAGGAAAATAAAACAGCGTCTCAGCAGCACTCGTAGCGTCCATGTGAGCTACTATTAAGGCGATGGTTTGCGGGTGTTCTTTAACAATAAAATCAGCCAACTGCTGTGGGCGCACATTTTGTAAATAGCCAAAAGAGCGCGTAGTTTCCATAGATTTTTGCAATTTATCTAAAATTTTTTGCGCTTCTTCGGGACCAAAAGTTTTATATAAAATTTCTTTTGCGTATTCTAAACCACCTGTTTTAATATGCTGATTTGAAGCAAATAAAGCATAAAATTCTTCAAGCACCGCTGCTGCTACTGCTTTATCTAGCGTTTTGGCTGTGGCTATATGGCGCGAAATCTCCATAACAACCTCAGGATCCATATGCGAAAAAATCAAACTAGCCGCATCTTCACCCATTTGTATTATCATTATAGCGATCTTTTCAGGCATTGAAAGATCATCAAAAACCATTTTTTGTTCTTCATTTAATTTTGCCATTAAAAATCCTTAGAGCCACTAAAACTATTATCTGTTTTAACCATACTTTGAAGCAACGATGCCACCTCATCGCTTCGCTCAGCCACTATGCCCTTCATTTTTTCAAGCAATACATCATATTTTAAATCTTCTTCATTAAAGTCATCATTCATACCAAGCTCATCTTCTGCGCGTTTTTTAGCAGCTTTGAATCGCTCTATTGTATCTTCTGCTTCTTCTTCTACATCAATTTCTTCTTCAAAAACTGCTTCTTCTTGTGGTTTAGTATCCATTAGCATTTTATTCATAAATGGCACAATCACCTTTTTATAGAATACAAACAAAATTAAAGCCACCAGCAAATACTTCAACACAGGCAAAAGTGGCTTAATATATTCTTCTTCAAAGCGTTGAAATTTTGTAAGTGGCGTGCTTATATTATTAGGTCTAAACTCAAAATTGCTCACCGTTACTTGATCGCCACGCGCTTGATTATAACCCACTGCTTGCTCGACTAAAGAGCGTATTTGATTTACTTCATTTTCATTAAGCGGGATATAATTTATCTTGCTTGTAAGCTCGCCGCTTTCATCGCGCACATTTTCATATCTGCCATCTACTACCACAGCTGCGGTTAAACGCTTAATAGTAGCAAATTGCGGTTTTGTTTTGATTATTTGTTTTGAAATTTCATAGTTTGTGTTTGTAACGGTTTTATCGTATTCTTGCGTTGGTTTATTATCTTCTATGCCTTGAACTGGCCCTATATTACTAACAGCCCCTGGCACGCCGCCTAGCTCTTTTGGATCGCGCCCTACTTTATGCTCTTCTATATTTTGCTCGCTACGCACCACAGAATTTGGATCAAAAATTTCTTGCTCTTTATCTGTTTGGCTAAAATCAAACTCTATACTAACCTTTGCTGTAACTTTATCTCTACTGCCTACAAAACGCGCTATCATATCTATGATTTTAGCTTCATAATTGCTCTCAAACTCGTGCTTATAGCGAAGTTGTGCTTTTATTCTAGCAGCTTCTTGCTCATTTTGCATAGCCACACTATCTTCGCCGACAGCAACGCCATCTTGGGTAACGATTTTTACATTTTCTAAGCTAAGATTTGGGATAGAGCCAGATACTATGCGCTTAATGCCATCGATTTGGCCATAATCTAATAATGAGCCATTTTTAAGCTTGACCACCACAGAAGCAGTTGGGGGAGTTTGACGCTCTGTAAAAACGCTTTCTTTTGGGAAGGCAATATACACGCTAGCGCGCTCAATAGGCTCTAAACTCTCTATGGTTTTGCTTAATTCGCCTTGAATTGCGCGTTGAAATTTTATGCGTTGCTCGCCTTCTGTCGCGCCAAAACTATTAGTATCAAAAAGCTCAAAGCCTGGTTTTGTTTTGCTAGCTTGAACTATCCCCAAGCTAGCCACAGCAATGCGCTCGCGATAAACATCTTTATTTGGCACTAAAATTGTATTTTCGTCTGCTAATTTATATTTAACGCCGTCCATTTCAAGCTGAGCGATGATTTGCGCGCTTACAGATGGTTCTACATTGGCAAAAAGCACGCTATAACCAGAAAATTCCTCGCCCGATCCCTTAGGCGCGCGCGTAAAAAGCAACAAAAACACTATCAATGCCACCACAGCCACCACGCTACTTATGGCTACGATTTTTTGGCGTTTTGTAAGATTTAAAAATATGGTTGAAAGTTGCCCAAAAAGCTCTTTAAAATTATTCATTTAACGCATTGATCCCAAAAAATTTTAAAATTTAGGCTCCCATTATAGCAAATTTCTATGATTTACGCCCAAAAAACAGCTAAAATCTTGTTAAATTTTATCACAAACGCTAGCTTTTAAAATTTTATGGCTTTTTTTATTGAAATTTTATTCAAAAAATTGCTTAAAATTAATAATTTTTATTGAAATTTTATTTAAAAATATTTTATATTAAATTCTAAAATTTTGAAATTTAAGGATTTGAACGAGGCTATGGCTATAAGCCGAGTTTTGTTTATGTAGTCATTTATCTTGCTTTAATGTCGCCATTAAAGTCTAGCAAAGCGTATATTTTAGGGCTTTACCACCGCTTCTTGCTGCGAGCTGGGTTTGCATAGCCACGCCGCTTGTTCTGGCTTGCGTGCTGGTGAGCTCTTACCTCGCCGTTTCACCCTTGCCAAGCGCGATGCGCTGGCGGTTTGCTTTCTGTTGCACTTTCCCTAGGATCGCTCCTGACATCCATTAGATGTAGCCCTGCCCTAATGCAGCTCGGACTTTCCTCGCTTATTTAAGCGCGACTACTTGCCATAGCGGCGTGATTATAGCGTAAATTTTAAAATAGCTTAAATAATTTAGCCAAAGAGTATTAAATTTTAAAATTAAGCCAAAAATCCAGTTAATGGAGAGCTAGCTCGCGCATTTTGGCTAATATCTGCTATACCCGCTAAATACGCGCTTCTACCAGCTTTTATCGCCTCGCCAAAAGCGCGCGCCATCAATTTGACATCACAAGCTGTTGCTATTGCGGTATTTACCATCACAGCCGCACAACCCATCTCCATACAAAGTGCCGCCTCGCTTGGCCTGCCTATGCCAGCATCTACGATAACTGGCACCTTTATTTCATCTAATAAAATTTTTAACATATCTTTATTTAACAGCCCTTTATTTGAGCCAATAGGCGCTGCTAGCGGCATTACAGCCACAGCCCCAGCAGCTTCTAGCGCGCGCCCAGCATACAGCTCAGGATACATATACGCAAGCACGCTAAATCCATCATCGCTTAGCATTTTTGTAGCTCGCACGCTTTCTTCATTATCTGGGAAAAGATACTTGCTATCTTTAATAAGTTCAAGCTTAATTAGCTCGCCATAGCCAAGCTCGCGCGCTAATCGCGCCAAGCGCAAAGCCTCATCAGCATTATTAGCTCCGCTAGTATTTGGCAAAAGAGTTATATTTTTGGGAATAAAATCTGTAATATTATCGCTTTTTGTGCTTGCACGGCGCAATGCAAGGGTGATTATTTGCGCCCCACCACTTTCTATGCAAGCTTTTATTAAATTTGGATCAAATTTGCCAGAACCCATTATAAAACGGCTAGTAAAATGCCTATTTGCTATGATTAAATCATCATTCATCGCTAATCCTTTTTTAAAAGCGCAGATTTTAACAAGTCAAGGCTTAAAATTTTAAAATTTTCAAAACATATAATTTAATATTAAAATTTATCAAAATAAACAAAATTAAAAAAAATCTAAAAAAATTTTGGCAAAAATCTTGACAATAATTCACTCAATTTGTATAATTCGGCTAGCACTTACAAGATAAGAGTGCTAAAAATAAGGCAAAATAAAGTGAAAATTGATAAAAGAGAATTAATTTTAGAAAATATAATTCGCGCTTATTTAAAACAAAATGAGCCAGTTGGTTCATCTGTGCTTTGCGAGCATATAATAGAGCAAGGCAACGCAAATATCCCAGCAAGCACGATTAGAGTGTATTTTAAAAAGCTAAGCGATGAGGGCGCAATAACCAAGCTCCACATAAGCGGCGGGCGAATTCCTACTGTGCTTACGATGAGTTATTATTGGCAAGAACACTTAAAATTTAATGAAAAAATCAAGGTTACAAATGAAGAATTATTAAGTTTTTTGGTGTATGAATTAGGGATTTATTGTATGATTTTTGCCAAAAAAAATCCAAAATTTAGCGCCATAAAACGAATTAGTGATAAATTTTTGTTTTTAGAGTTTGAAGACGAGGCATTAAATATAAAATTTAACGCAAAAGTTGAAAAATTTCTACAAAATTTACTTGGTATTAGCTTAGACGAGCTAGAACTTGCAAGCATTCAAGTAGGTTTAAGCGAGCTAAGAGTAAAGATTAAAGAGCTAAAAAGAAGTAATATTTTTTACCAAGAAAATGAAAAAGTAATTTTTGAAATTTTTAAAGATGAACGCATAAAAAATGCGCTAGAACCTAGTTTTGAGCGTTCTTTTACAAATAATTTAGCTTTTTGGATAGAAAGTGCGCACATGGGTTTAAAAACCCCAATACTTTATAAGGGCGAAAATGCGGTTATGATATGCGTTGGTAGCGTTTATAATGATTATGAAAAATTCTTAAATACCTTAAAGGAGGCATCGTGAAAGATAATACAGATCAAACAAATAGTGTTAAAGATTTCTCAGCAGATGATGAAATCTTGACCCAAACAAACGAGCAAGAACAAAACAATCAAAACGCAAATGATGATGAATTAGTAAATTTTGACGAGCTAAAAACTGCTACGCAAAATAATGACGATAACGCTCAAATAAGCGAGTTAAAAACTAAACTAGTTCAAGCGCAAGCAGATTTTGAAAATATCAAAAAACGCCTTGAAAAAGACAAAATCACTGCTGTAAATTTTGCAAATGAGAGTTTTGCTAGGGATTTATTACCTGTGCTTGATACGCTTGAAATGGCGATAAATGCTGCAGGTGATGATGAAGCAAGTGCTAAGATTAAAGAAGGCATTAGTTTAACGATTGATAGCTTTAAGCAAGTGCTAAATAAGCACGGCGTGCGTATGATACAAACAAATGAAGGCGGAGAGTTTAACCCACAAATCCATAACGCAATGAGTTATATTCAAAGCCAAACAATCGCAAGCGGACGCATCGCACAAATCTATCAGCACGGATATATGTATAATGATAGAATTTTACGCCCAGCAATGGTGCTAATTTCTAAATAAAATTAAAATTTTAAATCAAATTAAGGAGTCTAAAATGGCAAAAGTAATAGGTATAGATTTAGGTACTACAAACTCTTGTGTGAGCGTTTATGAACGCGGCGAGAGCAAGGTTATACCAAATAAAGAAGGTAAAAACACTACCCCAAGCGTGGTGGCTTTTACTGATAAGGGTGAAATTTTAGTAGGCGATACAGCCAAACGCCAAGCAGTAACCAACCCGCAAAAAACGATTTTTTCAATTAAACGCATCATGGGTTTAATGATGAATGAAAAAAACGCAAGCGAGGCTAAAGCACGCTTACCATATCACATAATAGAAAGAAATGGTGCTTGCGCGGTAGAAATCGCTGGCAAAACCTACACTCCACAAGAAATTTCAGCCAAGGTATTGATTAAATTAAAAGAAGATGCTGAGGCGTATTTGGGCGAAAAGGTAGTAGATGCGGTAATTACCGTGCCAGCGTATTTTAACGATAGCCAAAGAAAGGCTACAAAAGAAGCAGGCACCATTGCTGGCTTAAATGTTTTACGCATTATAAATGAACCAACAGCAGCCGCGCTTGCTTATGGCTTAGATAAAAAAGAAGCTGAAAAAATCGTGGTTTATGATTTAGGTGGTGGTACTTTTGATGTAACTGTGCTTGAAACTGGCGATAATGTAGTAGAAGTGCTTGCAACTGGTGGTAATGCCTTTTTAGGCGGTGATGATTTTGATAACCGCTTGATTGACTTTTTAGTTAGTGAGTTTAAAAGCGAAAGTGGCATTGATTTAAAAAACGATGTAATGGCGCTCCAAAGACTAAAAGAAGCTGCTGAAAATGCAAAAAAGGAATTAAGCAGTGCTATGGAAACAACCATAAATCTGCCTTTTATCACAGCAGATTCTACTGGCCCAAAACACCTTACCAAAACAATCAGCAGAGCAAAATTTGAAGGCTTGATAGAAGATTTAGTAAATGAAACCATCACTAAAATAAATGAAGTAGTAAAAGACGCAAATATTTCAAAAAGCGAAATAAAAGAAGTTGTGATGGTTGGTGGTTCAACTCGCGTGCCATTAGTTCAAGATGAAGTAAAAAAAGCCTTTGGCAAAGAATTAAATAAAAGCGTAAATCCTGATGAGGTGGTTTCAATTGGTGCTGCAATTCAAGGGGCTGTAATAAAAGGTGATGTAAAAGATGTGCTTTTGCTTGATGTTACGCCACTTAGCCTTGGTATAGAAACGCTTGGTGGGGTAATGAGCAAGTTGATTGAAAAAGGCACAACAATCCCAACTAAAAAATCACAAACTTTCTCAACCGCCGAGGATAATCAAAGTGCTGTAACAATAAATGTGCTTCAAGGCGAGAGAGAATTTGCAAGAGATAATAAAAGTTTAGGAAATTTTAATCTTGAAGGCATTATGCCAGCACCGCGCGGTGTGCCACAAATTGAGGTTACTTTTGATATCGATGCAAATGGAATTTTAACCGTTTCAGCAAAAGATAAAGCAAGCGGCAAGGCTCAAAATATCACAATTAGCGGTTCAAGCGGACTAAGCGAAGATGAAATAAATAAAATGGTAAATGACGCCCAAGCCCACAAAGAAGAAGACCAAAAACGCAAAGAAGCCGTAGAAGCAAGAAATAACGCCGATAGTCTAGCTCATCAAACTCAAAAATCCCTAAATGAATTAGGCGAAAAAATAGCCACAGAAGATAGAACCAAAATAGAAAGTGCTTTAAATGATTTAAAAGAGGTGCTAAAAGATGAAAGCGCATCAAAAGAGCAAATCGAAACTAAGGTTAAAGCGCTAAATGAAGCAAGCCACAAATTAGCTGAGGCTATGTATAAAAATGAAAACAAAAACGAAAAAGACGAGAACAAGAAAAAAGACGATGATGTAATAGACGCTGAGGTTGAATAAAAGCAAATTTTAATTATGGCGCGCAAGTCGCGCCTATTTCTTTTTATTTTAAAACCAAAAAGCCAAAATATTTCAAACCTGCTGATAAATTAGCCTTACAAATTTTAAAATTTTAATTTTTTACACATAATTTATACAAAATAAATCTTAAAATTCTAAATCATATTAAGATATTTTCGCTATCATTGCGCCTTTTATTAAAGGATTAAAGTGGATTTTGCTTTTATGCGTGAGAGCTTGCCTGAGTTTATCCAGGCCTTTTGGCTTACGCTTTATATAGGATTTTTTGGCATTTTATTTTCTTGTGTGTTGGGTTTGATTTGTGCGCTGATTGAAATCCGCAAAACGCCCATTTTATCGCAACTATCTAGCATTTATATAGAACTTAGTCGCAACACACCTCTTTTAATTCAGCTTTTCTTTTTATATTTTGCGTTGCCAAAAATCGGCATTAGGTTAAGTAGTGAAGTTTGTGCGGTGATTGGGCTTGCGTTTTTAGGCGGTAGTTATATGGCTGAGACGCTTAGAGCTGGCTTTTTGAGTGTGGAAAAAATCCAAAAAGAAAGCGCGCTAAGCCTTGGTATGAGCAAAATGCAAATGATGGCTTATGTCGTTTTGCCACAAGCATTAAGCCTTAGTATGCCATCGCTTACAGCAAATGTGATATTTTTATTTAAAGAAACCTCTGTTTTTAGTGCTGTGGCCTTGGCGGATTTAATGTTTGTAGCAAAGGATTTAATAGGATTATATTATAAAACGACAGAAAGTTTGATTTTGCTTGTGTTGATGTATTTGGCTTTACTTTTGCCTATTTCATTACTTGGGCTATATTTAGAAAAAAGGCTACGATATGCAGGATTTGGGGCTTAGCGTTTTATTTAAAGGTAGCAATTTTGCAAGGTTGCTTGATGGGCTTTATATTACGCTTGAAATTAGCCTTTTGAGTGCTTTGTTTTCTATAATTTTTGGTTTATTTTTTGGGCTTTTTATGCGAATAAATAATCCATTTACAAAATTTATATCACGGCTTTATTTGGATTTTGTGCGCATTATGCCACAGCTTGTTTTGCTTTTTATAATGTATTTTGGTTTGGCGCATGCTTTTGGGGCTGATCTTAGTGCTTTTACTTCGGCGGTGATAGTTTTTAGTTTTTGGGGCGCGGCTGAAATGGGAGATTTGGTGCGTGGCGCGCTTGCAAGTATCGCAAAACATCAATACGAAAGTGCTTTCGCCCTTGGATTAAATAAGGCTCAAACTTACGCTTATATCGTTATCCCACAGACTTTGCGCAGACTTTTACCACTTACCATAAACCTAATAACTCGCATCATCAAAACCACCTCACTTGTGGCTTTGATTGGTATAGTTGAAATGCTAAAAATCGGCGAACAAATAATAGATGCAAATAGAATGAGCCATCCAAATGCGGCTTTATGGGTGTATGGAGTGATTTTTATGCTTTATTTTGTGCCTTGTTATATAATTTCTCTTGGTTCGCGTTATTTAGAAAATAGGTGGAGATGATGTTAAAAATTGA
This sequence comes from Candidatus Campylobacter infans, assembly GCA_009827235.1. Lineage (GTDB taxonomy): Bacteria > Campylobacterota > Campylobacteria > Campylobacterales > Campylobacteraceae > Campylobacter > Campylobacter infans. The sequence goes on from SPMW01000007.1 coordinate 23,917, forward strand.
AAATCTTACAAAAAGCTATGGCGATTTAGAAGTGCTAAAAGGCATAAACTTAGAAGTTGCTAAGGGCGAGGTGATGGTGATTTTAGGATCAAGTGGTTGTGGTAAAAGCACTTTGCTAAGATGCATAAATGCGCTTGAAATTCCAAATAGCGGTCAAGTTAGCCTAAATGGTGAGCTTATAACGCCAGCAAATTTAATATCAATGCGCCAAAAAATCGGTATGGTTTTTCAAAGTTATGAGCTTTTTTCACATCTTAATGTGCTTGAAAATATCACCCTTGCGCCATTAAAGGTGCAAAAACGCCCAAAAGATGAAGTAAAAGCGCAAGCCCTTGCCCTTTTAGAGCGCGTTGGCTTAAAAGATAAACAAAACGCTTATGCCAGACAGCTTAGTGGTGGTCAAAAGCAACGCGTAGCCATAGTTCGCGCCCTTGCGATGCGCCCTGAGGTAATGCTTTTTGATGAAGTTACAGCAGCTCTTGATCCGCAAATGGTGCGCGAGGTGCTTGAGGTGATTTTAGAGCTAGCAAATAGCGGGCTAACTATGCTAATAGTAACGCATGAGCTAAATTTTGCAAGGGCTGTGGCTGATAAAATCGTGTTTTTAGATAATGGCGTGGTGGCTGAATGCGCAAGCGCAAAAGAGTTTTTTACTAAACCAAAAACTAAAAAAGCACAAGAATTTTTAGCATCATTTGAGTTTAATCCTGTTAAAAATATATAATTTTACCTGTATTTTGAAAAAATGAAATAATAATAAATTTTATAAAATAAAGTTTTTTACTAGATAAAATTTAAAAAAAAAATGCTATAATATGGCTTTGAAATTTTAACCAAGGAGAAAAAATGAAAATTTTCAAAATATTTATGGTTGCGCTTTTGGCTTGTGCGTTTTTACAAGCTAGAAGTGTTGATGAAATAAAGCAAAGCGGGCTGATCAAAATCGGCGTTTTTAGCGACAAGGCACCCTTTGGCTATGTCGATGAAAACGGCCAATACCAAGGCTATGATGTGTATTTTGCTAGGCGCATTGCTAAGGATTTGGGCGTAAGGGTGGAATTTACAGCACTTGATCCAGCTAGTCGTGTAGAATATGCTAAATCTGGCAAGGTTGATATTGTCCTAGCAAATTTTACCGTTACAAAAGAGCGCGCACAGCAAGTGGATTTTGCCTTGCCTTATATGAAGGTTGCTCTTGGGGTTGTAAGCCCGCAAAATGCGCTAATTAAAAGCTTAGATGATTTAAAAGGCAAAACCTTAATAATCACAAAAGGCACGACAGCTGAAACATTTTTTAGCAAACATAAACAAATCAAGCTTTTAAAATTTGATCAATACGCGCAAGCCTATAATGCCCTACTTGATGGGCGCGGCGATGCATTTAGCACCGATAATACCGAGGTTTTAGCCTGGTCTAAGGCAAATAAGGGTTTTGAGGTTGGCATAGCAAGTCTTGGCGAAATTGACACCATCGCGCCAGCTGTAAAAAAGGGCAATAAAAGCTTGCTAGAATGGCTAAACAATGAAATAATCGAACTTGGCAAAGAGCAGTTTTTTCATAAAAACTATGATGAAACCTTGCGCTCTATTTATGGGCAAAGCTCAAATGCTGATGATTTAGTAGTAGAAGGCGGTAAAATTTAACTTTTAAATTTTAATGATAAATGCGCTAATATATTTAAGCAAATTTTAATTTTTTAATTTATGGCCAAATTTTTGCATATTTTGCTTATAGATTTGGCTTAAAATTTCAGCCACTGCGCCAAAAAGCTGAGCTGGGATTTGCTGGTTTATATCACACAGCTTATAAAGTTCTCTTGCAAGTGGCGGATTTTCTATTATATCAATTCCATTTTCTATGGCGATTTTACGGATTTGAAGTGCTAAAAAATCCACGCCTTTTGCTAGCACTATTGGCGCATCTTCTTTTTCTTTATCATAGCGCAAGGCTACGGCGTAATGGGTTGGGTTAGTAATGATTACATCGGCATTTGGGATATTTTGCATCATACGCTTTTTTGCCGCTTGCATTTGTAGTGATCGAATGCGGCCTTTTACTTGCGGATCCCCTTCCATTTGCTTAAACTCATCTTTTATTTCTTGCTTGCTCATTCTTAAATCTTTAAAATAATTAAAACGCGTGATAAAAATATCAGCAATGGCTATAATCATAAAAAGCAGTAACATCACAGCAGCTAAAATTAGTAATTTTTCTTTAAGCCAAGCAAGCTGGTCAATCATCGTAAAAAATATAGTCGATGGCAATTCCTTAACAAAAGTAAGAAAAAAATAAAAAGCCACGCCAAAAACCGCACCTACTTTTAAAACAATTTTCAAACTCTCAACTAATTTTTTTATTGAAAAAAGTCGCCCAAAGCCACTAATTGGGTTTATTTTATTAAAATTTGGCGTTAGTGGCTCTGTGGTAAAAATAAAGCCAAATTGCATGACATTGCCTATAATGCCAGCAAGCATTATAAGTCCAGCCAGCGGCAACACAGCAAGCACCATTTGAAAAAGTATCATCATAGCGATATTTGTTACATTTTTAATGCTTAATTCTTGCCCGATTAATTCCATACAATAATAATAAGTTTTTAAAAATCTCTCGCCAAAATACGGCAAAAGCAACCATAAAGCCAATAAACCAACCAAAAGCGTTACAAAACCAGAAGCATCTTGGCTTTTTGGGACATTGCCTTTATTTCTGGCATCTTCGATTTTTTTACTCGTGGGCTCTTCGGTTTTTTCTTGATCATCGCCTGCTGGCATAGCTTACCTTTATAAAATTTTAATTTATTCTTTACTCATTTGTGAGTTTTGCTTGACTTTTTCTAAATTATCAAAAATTTCACTTGCTTTTTTTAAATCATCTGCTTTAATGCCTAAATCTTTTGGGCCCAAAAGCATTTTCATTAGGTTTTTGTTTTGACCTAAATCAGAGCCAAACTGCCTAGCATTTAGCGCGATTAGCTCAAAAATCGCATCATCTTTATTCATATTATCACCTTATAAAATCATCGCTACGCCCACTTGGCGACCACAAATTTTATCCCGTCTGTATGAGTAAAAATTATCATCACAATGCGTGCAAATATCGCTTATTTCGTAATTTTTTATGCCAAGCGCGTTTATTTCGTCTTTTAAAGCTTGCGTTATATCAAAAAATCCCTTATTTTTATAGCGATTAAAATCGCCCAAATCAAGCCCGCCAACTTCATAGCAAGCCCCTTTTATATGCGCGCCTATTAAAAGTTTTAAATCTTGTGGCTGACTTTTCATGGCATTTACGCATTTGCTTATAATCTTAGCACAAACCCCAGCCCTGCCCGCGTGAATTACAGCGATTTTGGCTTGTTTTTCATCTATTAAAATCACAGGCGCACAATCAGCTACCATCACACAAATACCAACATCCTTTAAGCTCGTAATAATCGCATCACAAGGCGTTTTAATCTCGTATGAAATTTTAGTTTTTTGCCTTAAATCTTTTGTGCTTTTTAGCTCATAAATTTTATCGCTATGAATTTGCTCCATAAAAACTAGCATTCTTGCGCCTATTTCGCGTTTTAAAATGCTTTCATTTTTTTCTAGGGCATTTTGGCAATCACCTGTATGCAAGGCTAAATTAAAATTTGCAAAAACTCCGCTACTAGCACCATTTACTGCCAAATTAGCATTAAAATTTTCTCCACCTAGCAATCCAAAACGATTAGTAAAAGTGGCTAAAAATTTTGCTTTTTTCATCTTAAAACATTCTTGTATAAAGCTCGGCTTCGTCCCAAGTGAGCTTGTTTTGCTGATTTTTTGGCTCTAAATTTTGAAATTTTAAAATTTGCTTTGTGTATTTGGCAAATAAATCACTTTCAATATGCACGCGCCTATTTAGCTTATAGTGCGAAAATAGCGTGTCTTTAAGCGTTATAGGAATAATGCTAAGGCCTATGCCACGCTCATAAACAGCCGAGATTGTAAGGCTTATGCCATCAACGCCCACGCTACCTTTATGCGCCATTAGCTCCATAATTTCAAGCGGTAATTCTATAAAAAAATCCACTCCCACATCAAGCTTATTAATGCGCTCAATGCGCCCTAAGGCATCAATATGCCCTTGCATCAAATGCCCGTGTATTTTTTCACCAAATTTTAATGCTTCTTCAAGGTGTAAAAGCTCGCCAGGCTTGTAATTTTCAAGTGCTAGCACTTTTGCGCTTTGGCTGCTAAGCTCTACTACAAAAGCATTATTTTGGATTTCAACTACGCTTAAACACGCGCCATTTACTGCTATGCTATCGCCAAGGCTTGCTTTTAAATCACTAGCGATTAAAAGACGCTTGCCATCAAAATCTAACGAACGCCCAAGCGTGCGGATTAAGCCATTAAACATTCATAAGCCTTGAAATTTTTGCGCGATTGTAGCGCATTAGGCTTTTGTTTTGCAAATTTTGATTAAACATTGATTAACTCGCATTTTTGCTCGCCTAAAACAGCAATTAGCCCTTTTGTGCTTTGTTTGGCGTAAATGTGCTTTATTGCGCGCATATATTTATTTACTTGTTCTTTATTTTTTTCTAAATTAGCAAGAGAGCTTTTATAATCAATCACCACAGCGCTTTGCTCATCTAAAAGCAACAAATCAAGGCGTAAAATTTCGCCCTCAAAGCTTAAAGTTTGCTCTTTTAAGCATATTTTATAATGTTTAAAATTTTCATTAAACGCGTCTATAAAATGTTTTGCGCGCTGTTTGATATTTGCTAGGTCGTGTTTTGTTAAATTATATCCATAAGCATTTATTAAAGCTTGCATAGCGCGCTCTAAGCATTCATAGCTAAAATCTGCGCTCATTTCAAGCAAATAATGTAAAGCCATACCAAAATACGCGGTTTTTGGGTCGATGTTATTTGCTTTTGGCTCGCTTTTAATATCTTGGCTTTTTATTTTCGCAAATGGCGGTATTTGGCACTCTTCTAGCGTGTTTTGAGCTTGGTTTGTTAGCAGATTGTGTAAAGAGCCTTGCGTTAAATCGCTAAGATTTAAAATTTCATTTTCTCCATCCTTGCCATAAGCTTTAAAATACGATGGCTTATTTGCGCTTGCGTTCTTTGCGCATAAAATAAATAAATTGTTTTTAGCTCTTGTAAGTGCGACATATAGAGCATTTATGCGCTCTTGCTTTTCTAAAATTTCATCATTTTGTTTTAGTTTTATAAAATCATCATCGCCTAAAAATTCTAAAATTTTATCATTTAACTTAATCTCCCAGCGGTTTTTATACAAATCAAAATCGCTTAAAAATGCGCTGTTATTGCGGTTTAGTCCGCTTAAATTATCACAAACTATACAACACGCAAAGCCAAGCCCCTTGCTTTTATGAACGGTGGTGATATTTATGCCATCTTCTTCATAATCTAGGCTCAATTCATCGCAATTTTGCATCTCATAAATAAAATCTATGATATTTGGATAATTTTGGCTAATTTCATAGAGTTTTAGCAAATTTTTAGAATAAATATTTAGTCCTAAACGGCTAGCTAAGAGCTTTAAGATGCTTGCGTTATCATCAAAATTTATTTTTATTGGCGCAAAATTTTGCCCTAAATATTCATACAAATAACGCCCATGATAACTGCGCCCAAATATACAAAATTTTAAATATTCTAGCACCAAGCTTACGCTAATATCGTTTATTAGGTATTTTGCGCGACTTGCTACTTTGATATTTTGGCTTTGGAGATATTCTTTTATGATGTTTATGTCTTTATTTTGCCAGCATAAGATTGTGATTTGATTTGGCGGGATTTTATTGTCTAAGATAAAATTAACCTTGCTAGCTAGCAGGGTTAAAAAGCTATCTAAATCATTACTATCAAAGCTAGAAACATCGACTAATCCATCATCTTGGCTATTTGGCTTTTGTGCTTGGTAGTTTGAAATTTTATCTTTAAAGGTTTGATTTACAAACTCAACTATTTTTTTGGTGCTTCTGTAATTTATATCAAGGCTGTCTTTTTGAATTTGCCTTATGCCGTTTTTTGTAAATTTTTCAATCAAAAAATCAAAAATCTTTTTATCTCCGCCACGAAAGCGATAAATGCTTTGCTTGATATCGCCTACATAAAAAAAACTGCCAATATGCTCATTTTGGCCTAGGCCTGAGATGATTTCTTCGATTAAGGGCAGTAAAATTTCGTATTGTTCGATATTTGTGTCTTGAAATTCATCTATTAAAATATCGCTAATTCTAGCATCTAGCCTAAAATACAGCTCATTTACATCAAATTTTTGCTCACCCATTTTTAAAAGCTTATACACATTCGCGCTTACATCCTTAAAATCAAGTTCGCCAAGCTCACTTATGGTTTGAGCGCGCACATGACTGTATTTATTAACTAAGCGCAAAAAATGCGAAATTTTATAAGCTTCATAAGCTTTATAATATTTTTTTAAGGCTTGATATAAATCATCATAAATCGCATTTAACTCACTTTGGATTTTTTCTATGTATTTGGTTTTGCTAGCCATTAAAGTAGCGATTTCTTTAACGCTTGAAATTTCAAACTTATTAAGCGATCTTTGTGGGATTAATCCTTTAACAATAGCTTGTTTTTTTAATTCATCAAAATGCGCCAAAACATCGCTATTATTAGCTTTTGGGCTTGGTGGATAAGGCAAGCATAAGCCTGGGTTGCTTGCTAGGTTTTCTAAAAAACTATACGCGCTAAAATCACTTGTGCTTAAATACAAGCTTAATTCTTTTAACTCATCTGGGCTTAGGGCGTTTATAAATTTTATATTTATTATCTCATCTATATTATTTTGGATTTTAAAATCAGGCATAAGCCCTACATTTAGGCTAAAACGCCTTAAAATTTGCGAAAAAAACGCATCAAAGGTGTAAATTTTAAGTTCGCTATTTAAAAAATCGCTTCTTCGCTCTTGGCTAAGAGCTAGCACATCATCATAATCCACGCCCAACAAATCAGCGATGGCATTTACTCTATCGCGGCGCTTTTTGCTTTCTTTTGCGCTAATGCCAGGCTCGTTTGCGTCCATATTTAAAAAGGTTTCGATGATATTGCTTTTCATCTCATTTGCGGCTTTGTTGGTAAAGGTGATGGCTAGAATATTTGAGATATTTTGGCTAAATTGTCCGTTTTGCTTTTGTAAAATCAAAGCTACAAAACGCACAGAAAGCGCAAAGGTTTTGCCACTGCCAGCACTTGCTTGTAAGGCTAGAAGGCGTTTAAAATTTGGCTTTTTCATATTTTGTCCTTATATAGCGCGCTAAATGCGCTATGCTCGTGCTTACAGCCCTCATCGCACATAAATGAAATTTCTTGTTTATTTATTTTTTTGAGATCTTGGATTAACTCTGCTAAATCAAAAGTCTTTTTAGCGCCTTTAAAATCCATACTATTTTTAAGATCTAAAAACACAGCCTGGCTAGCCCCACTTAAAGCCTTATAAAATTGCAGCTGTAAATCATTATCTGGTAATGCGCCACTTTTATAATCAATCACCAAAAGCTCACCAGCGCATTCATCAATCCTATCTATTACTCCTTTAATTTGTATGCCTTCAAACTCGCATTGAATCTCTTTTTCGCATTCACACACCTTATAACCGCTAGCAAAATATTCATTTTGTTTAAGGGCAAACTCATTTAATCTTAGTTTAAATAATTCTACTTCTAATTTGTTTAATCCGCCCAGATGAGATGTTTTTTGCGTTATTAAATCTTTTAATGCTTGGTCGTTACAAAAATTTGGATTTTCATTAAAGTAATCTTTTAAAATTTCATGTATTAGCGTGCCAAGGCCGGATTTATCAAGCTTAAAGCTTAAATCCACGCCCTCGCTTATGCCTAAAATATATTTATAATAATACGCCCTTTTACACGATAAATAGGTGCTTAAACGGCTAAACGATAAAGGATTTGCAAAAAAATCATGCTCACAAATTAATTCATTTGGCTGTAAGTTTATAATCGCTTTTGGCTCGCAAAGCCTTAAAAGCGCGTCTTCATAGCACCGGCTTTTTATTTGTGGGCTTTTATCAAGTCCTAGCTCGCTAAAAAAGCGTGAAAGCACGCTTTGTTCGCTTATTTCATAGCTAATGCCTACTTGCTTGGCATTAAAAATTAAACGCTCATAATAAAATCTTTGTAAATCATCGCGCTCTTTATGGCTAATTAGGCCTGCTTTTGCCCTGATATTTGAGCTTAAAAACATTTCTTTTTTGCTTGATTGTGGGACTAGATTATCGTTAAAATCTATAATTATCACCCCATCAAATTTTAAAGATCTGCTTTCAAGCACGCCCATTGCGGTTATTTCGCCACCGCCTGTTAAAGATAGGCTTTTTTGCCTTAACGCTATTATAAAAAGCTCTAAAATTTCATTAGTTTTAAGCTTATTTGCTATGCTTTTTAGGCAAAAAAGCTCGTGATTTATTAGAGCTTTTAGTTCAGGGGCGGTATTTACAAACATTTCGTTTATAATAAAGCAAAATTTCTCATACTCGCAAATTTTAAAAAAAGAATTTTTAAAATAAATATAATGCTCATCTAAAAGCCCTAGATGATTTAGCGTGGCGATTGTTTTATTTGGAGTTTGTTCTTTATTTAAATAAGCATCATTTTTTTGATAATCAAGCCCTAGTTTTAGCGCGTCTTGGAGATTTACAAGCAAGGCAAACTCGCTAGTTTTAGCCACGCTTTTACCCATTGCGTAATTTAGCATATTATTTTTGTCTAAATTGCGTAAAATATCGCTAAAATCTTCATCAGGCAAGATTACTGCTATGTTTTTAGCCTCTATGCCATTTTCAAGCATTTTGCTAATTTGGCTAAATACAAAACTAGCTTGCAAGCTTCTAAGCTCAAAGCCTTGTAAGCTAATATCTGGCGTGCTTTGATTTAGTTTTTGTGTATTTAAAATTTCATTTTGGCTTAGATTAAAATCATACGCAAAACCACTTTTAAAGCTTATTTGGCAATTTTTTTCTAATTCGCGGGCTAGTTTTTTATTAAATTTTGAAATGCTAAAACTTAATATCACCAAAACTCGTTTTGAAATTTTATTTAAAATTTCAAGCTCATACGCGTTTAAAATACCATCAATCCTAACATTTATTTGCTCGTAATTTAAAATAAAATCCCAGTTTATATCATAAAGCTCGCAAACGCTTATATCATCGTAAAATCCAGCATTTTTTAAGCGCGTTAGGTATTCTTTTTCAAGCTGGCTTAAAATTTGTAAATGCTCATCAAAATTTGCGTAAATGTCTTTTTGTTTGAGCATTTCAATGCTAACTTTTTGCCTTTTTAACTCGCTAAAAAAGGCAAATAAATACTCACTGCTTTTTAAAAAAGCAAAAAATTCCAAAGGGATTTTAAGCTCGCTAGCTACTGCTTTAACAGCATTTGCGCTTTCTTGCATTATTAAAATTTTAGTGTTTGAATCCGCCCTGATTAAGCCATTTACGATTATGGCTTTATTTAAAAACTCATCAAAACTAAGCGCGGGACTTAGCATGCAATTTTGCTTTAAATAGGCTTTATTGCGTTCTTTGATGGCTCGTTTTGTGGAAAATACTTCTAAAATCATAGCTTTATTTCACAAAAAATTCATAATTATAAATGCCAAAGCAATTTTTATTTTGGCTTAGCTTGATTTTTACTTGCCATCTGCCAAGTTTTGGGACATTAAAATTTGCTATTTGAAGTTTATTATCATCTAGCGTGGCAGTTAAAGGCGTGTCAAATTGGCTAGTTTCTGGGCGCGTTAAAAATACATCTGCGCTGATATCTTTGCTAGCGTTTGTATCAAAGCTAAGGCTGATATCATCGCTACTTTTAGCGATTTGAACTATTCTTTTATGTTTTTTGCTTTGTAGCATGGTTTCATCGCTTTTTATGCCTTGGCTTAAAAGCGTGGCGTTGCTATCAAAGCTAAATTTTTCATTAAAGCAATCTTGTGCGGCATCAAATTCATTTTTATAATTATCCACATTTTGATAAGTATCAAAACTGCTATTATCCACATACACAGGATAATCCAAACACACATACACAGTATATCCGCACGCTATCACGCAAGCAATAATCGAAAGCAAAATACCATAAGGCCAAAATGTCTTTTTCTTTTTCATCACAAATCCTTTTTTAAGGCGCAATTATAGCAAGATATTTTGGCTTTTTAATGAAATTTTAAGCTCTTAGAAAGATAAATTTTAAATAAACAAATGCGCTAAATTAAAACAACTTAAAATTTTATATTTTAAACTAAGAAAATAATTCTTTATAATTTTTCTTTAAAAACTCCACGACCTCTAGAATGCCCTCAGCACCTTGCGATTTTGCATTTTCAAGCACATCATCGATATTTTCTACATATAAATCGCAAGCTTTTTGTAAGCAATCTTTTTTAACGCCAGCGCTTAACAAAAGTGCTTCAAGCATCATTTCAAGCTCGTAGCTTAAATCCTCCATCGTTACTTCATAATCACGCATTATTTTCTCCTGTTTTTTCGTTGATTAAGCCCACGATTTGCTCTTTGATTTTTTCATAATCAAAACTATCTTTAAAAGTAGCAAAAAACCCGCCACTAGCATTTTTATGTCCGCCGCCGCCTACTAGCTCGCTAGCCATTTTACTAACATCAAAATCCCCGCTTGATCTAAATGAAAGTGTTTTTTTGCTCGTAACATCAATATAAAATTTATATTCAGGATTAGCATGTAAAAAATCATTTGCCACAACGCTTACATTGCCAATATTTGAGCTTAAAAGCCCTAAATGTCCGCGGTATTTTATACTCATTTTTTCTTTATTTTTACTTAATAATTTTACTAAATAAGCTGAAATTAAATTGCTTAAAGTATCGTCATCTTTGCTTTTAAAAAAACTTTTTTTGATAGAATGCAAGGCATTGTCAAGCTCAATATGAGCATTAACGCGCTCGCTAAAATCCATAAATGAGCGCATTAAATAAAACAAATACTCCATATTTTCGTCATTAAAAAGCACCTTATTTATTTCTTTTGCATTTGCAATCGCGCCCAAACAAACCTTGCCAAACTCGAAATATTCGTCATTTTCTAGCCAAATATCCACAGCATTTACCGCATTTACAAAATTTTCTAACTTTTTATCCTCGCCAAAAATTCCACTAAAAAACTCATAACAAATTTTAGTCGCACAACGCGTATCGTCTAAATAATACCAAAAATGCTCACGCGCGCTAATCTCGCCACTTGCGTGATGATCTAATAAAATCAGCTTAACCCCATCGCGCTCGCGCACAGCTCTTGAAAAATCATCACATTGAGTAGGCGTAAGATTTAAATCACTAACAAAAATCACAGCTTTTTCATCTGGGTTTTTTGCTTTGCTAATATCAATCTCTCTAAGTATCATTTCAAATTTTTCATCGATTTCACGCCCATAATTTGAATTATAAAAACTCAATTTTTTTAAATAGTGCGCGCTTACTAGCTGGCAAGCATAACCATCTAAATCCGTATGACTAAGATGCAAAAAAAGCATAAATTATCCTTAATTTTGGCTAGGGATTTAGCCAAATTTTAAAATTTACAAGCCAAAAAGCTTATAGGATTTGAAATTTAGCTAAAACGCAAACGAAAATCAAGCGTGGTGCTCATCATCTAAATATTTATACCCACTTACGATCGCGTCCATACCGCCATTTTTACCTTTGATTGCATTAAATACAGCCATATAAACATGCACGCACACAAAAATTACAATTCCCCAAGTTACAATGTGATGAATAGCGCGCACATTTGCCAAGCCACCAAACATAAGCTCAAAATAACGCATCGTCTCATAAAGCAAGCCACCAAGCCCTTCGTGATAATTATGCACATACAAAATAAGCCCCGTTAAACAAATAAGCACAAGCATTATATAAAAGCCCAAATACGCAATAAATTGTAAAGGATTATAAGTGCCTTTAAGGCGTGGATGCTCACTAAATAATACATAATACTTGATTTGCGCTATCCAAATACTAGGATTTATAAAATCCCAAAAACTAACACGCTCAATATGGCTTTGCTTATCAAAAATAAAAAGATAAATTTTAAAAATAAAACACGCAATCAACACAAATCCAGCTATTTCATGCACAACTCGCCATTTAGCATTCATAAAATTTACAGGCTCGCCACTAGGCACAGGCGCAGCAAAAACATAAGCTATATAAAGCCCGCTAACTACAAGCACAACGATACTTAACGCCCTAATCCAATGCGCTAGGCGCAATCCTATACTAAACTCATAAACCAAATGCCTTGCTGGCTCGCCATCATAACGCTTGCTTGGAGCTTGTTTGATTTTATCAGCTATTTTTTCGCTAGCTTTTGTGGTTTTAGCTATTATTGTTTGCATTTTAGCCCCTTAGCATAAATTTGGATTTACCTTATATTCGCTGATTTTAGCGCCCTTTGTGTCCATTACATGCACAGCACAAGCAATGCATGGATCATAGCTATGGATTTTGCGGATTATTTCAAGGGGTTGTTTTAAATCAGCAATTTTAAGCCCAATTAAACACGCCTCATAACTACCCATTTGCCCACTAGCATCTTTTGGCGAGGCATTCCAAGTGCTTGGCACGACAGCTTGCCAGTTTTTAATCACTCCATTTTCTATGCGACACCAATGGCTAAGTGTCCCGCGTGGGACATGGCCTATATAACGCCCTTTATATTCTTTATTTTTATCTATTACATAAGGTGCGCAAGTTTCATCATCTACTTTTAGATTTTCTACTAAATTATTAAAGGCTTTTAGGGTGTTATTGGCTATTATTTTTGCTTCTATCATACGGCACGCCGTGCGCCCAAGCGTGCTTAGGACGGCATTTAATGGCAAGCTAGTATCTTTTAAAAATTTATCAACCACAGGCACTACATATGGGTTATTTTTAGCATAATTTACCACTATATTTGCAAGTGGGCCTACTTGCATAGGCAAGCCATTATAGCGTGGAGCTTTAATCCAGCTGTATTTGCCGGCTTGATCAAATACTTTTGAGTTTTGCATTTGACCCTTTGCATTTAGGGTTTTTTCATCTTTTAAGCCTGTGTAATTTGGCTCAGTTTGTCCATCGTATGGATGAAGTGCGCTATCGTTTTTATACCAAGAATGCGTGGCTTCTTCGGTTATTTTGCTCTCATCGCATTCTATTACCTTGCTAAGATCGCCATTTAAAATAATGCCTGTTTGAAATAAATAATCCCCGCGCCCTACCATAAAGGTTTGATTAGTTAATAAATTCGCCACGCCTACATCATTTAACACGCTCGCTTCTTTGGCATAAGCTTTTCCAGCCATCACCAAATCCGCATAATATGCGCGGTTAACAAAATCCGCTACTTCTTTAAATTTTGTAAGATATTCGCCAAGCCTAGCAGGGCTTTTTAAATCCATCACGCAAGTTACTCCGCCAACGGTTAGGCTTTGTGGGTGTGGTTGTTTGCCACCAAAAATCGCCATCAATTGCGCAGCCGTGCGCTGAATCCTTAAACACTCTAAATAATGGCTTAGCGCGATTAAGTTTTGCTCAGGGCTTAGATGGTAGGTTTTATGCCCCCAGTAGGCATTAGCAAATGGCCCAAGCTGACCTTTATCCACAAAGGCTTTAATGCGTTCTTTTACGACTTGTAGATGATCAGCCCCGCAAGCATAAGGCAAATCGCAATATTTAAAGGCTTCATCGCTTGCTTTTTTAGGATTAGCACTAAGCGCACTTACAATATCTACAAAATCAAGCGCGTGTAATTGATAAAAATGCACAGTATGATCATGTAAAAATAATGCCGCATTCATCAGGGTGCGCGTTAGCTCGGCATTGTATGGAATGGTAATGCCAAGGGCATTTTCAACCGCTTCTACACCAGCTCTATAATGCGAAAAAGTACAAACCCCACAAATGCGCTGTGTCATAAAGCCAGCATCGCGCGGATCGCGCCCTTTGACAATTTGCTCAATTCCGCGCCAAAGTGTAGAACCACTATAAGCTTTTTTTACTATATTATTATCATCTACTACCACCTCAATGCGCAAGTGGCCTTCTATTCTAGTAATTGGATCTACTACGATTTTTTGCATTATTTATCCTTTATTTTGGCTAAATTTTCAATTTACGCTCACAATCTAATCAATTTTAAAAAGCGCAATTTAAAATTTTAAATATTAGCGCAAATTTTAATATTAAAATTTATAAAACTATAAATATTATTTTTTAGTGCTTGCTATTAGCGCGTGCGCTGCTATGGCTACACCAGTAACTGCTAGCACGCCTATGCCTATTTTATCAGCGATAGCATCAGCGCCCAAGCCACCAAACACACTCTTATACAATCTATCGCCCAAAGGTTCTTCAAAAGGCCCCATATTATCCCAAAAATCAGGCTCAGAGCAACCTATACAGCCATGCCCTGCTTGAATTGGCCAGCTTGTGTGGCTATTAAAGCGTTCTTGTGAGCAGTTATTAAAGGTGTATGGACCCTTACAGCCGACCTTATATAAACAATACCCCTGCTTAGCGCCCTCATCACCAAAACGCTCCACGAACTCACCAGCATCAAAATGCCCGCGCCTCTCGCACAAATCGTGTATCCTACGCCCATAAGCCCATTTTGGTCTATTGTAAGCATCAAGGGCTGGTAAAGTCCCAAATAATAAGAAATGAAGCAGATTGCCTACTATATTTTTTTCACTTGGAGGACAACCTGGGACATTAATCACTGGCTTATTTGTGATTTTGTGTAAAGGTTGTGCGTTTGTAGGGTTTGGAGCAGCTGCTTGAATACCGCCAAAACTAGAACAAGCACCTATGGCAAAAATCGCAGCCGCGTGATTTGCAGCATGAATTGCGTGCTCCTCGCCTGTGGTACCTTTTGGCCCTATGCTTAAAAAATACGAGCTAGAATCAGCAGGAATTGCGCCCTCAACCATTAAAATATATTTGCCCTTATATTTTTCTATGGCATTTTCAAGGTTGTCTTCTGCTTGCCAGCCGCTCGCAGCCATGATGGTTTCGTGATATTCCAAGCTAATATAATCAAAAATAATGCTATCTATTGTTGGAGTATCTGAGCGTAATAAACTCTCGCTACATCCAGTGCATTCAGCCATATGTAGCCAAATCACAGGCAATCTATCTGCCATTTGCGCTGCTTTTGCTACACTTGGAGCAAAACTAGCCGGTAAGGCCAAAAAAGCAGTCATCGAAGCTGCCCATTTCATAAAATCGCGCCTAGAAAAGCCATTAGCTCTTAATTTATCCATCACGGAGCTATTTTCACGCATTTTAGGGAGTTTTGCTAAATTTTGCAGCCTTTGTTTTAATGAATTTTCACTCATGCAAGATCCTTAAAACTAATAAGTTGTGAAATTTTAATAAAATTTAGCTCATTAAAATTTTAAATAAAAAATTAGTTAAATTTTATAAGTTTAATTTAAGCAAAATGTAAAAATGCCATATATAACGAAGTTGCACCAACTATACTAAGCATAAAATTTCCTCTCCAAGCTTGTAAAATTAAGACAAAAATTGTGCAACAAATGGCAAAAACCAAATTAATCCCGCTTGCGTTTAAACTTTTTAGCGCATAAATTACTAAAACAAGCATTATAAATAAGCCGCTGTTTTTTTGTAAATGCGCTAAAACCTGGCTTTTAGAGCTTTTTTTTAAAATAAAAAAAGGCAAAAAACGCGTCAAAATCGTAGCCACACTAGCTACTAACACATACAATAAAGCCTCCATCAAAAATACCTTCTAAACACGCATAGCACGCTCATTCCAGCAATTAAAACACCAAAAAGATAATATTTATCAGGCAAAATAAACAACCCGCCAAAAGCCAAAGCAAACGCCAAGCTAAGCACATTAAAATTTCGCTCTTTTTTAAAAATTTCATAGGCCAAAATCGCAAAAAGCGCGCACAAACTAAACTCAATACCAGCATAATCAAAAGGCAAAGCCACTCCCAAAAACGCCCCAAACGCACAGCCAAGTAGCCAATAACAATGATTAAATAAAGCAGTTAAATTATACAAGCGGTTTAAATCTTGGGGATTTTCTCCACTAAGCGAGCGGGCTTTTAGCATAGCAAAACTTTCATCAGTAAGAGCAAAAATAAAATAAAATGGAAATTTTAATGTTTTAATCTCATCAAGCAAAGAAAGAGTGTAAAAAAAATGTCTAAAATTTATCAAAAATATAACAAAAAATAGCTCCAAAAAACTAGCTTTTGTAACGATAAAAATCGCCAGCATAAACTCAGCCGAACCCGCATAAACCAAAAGTGCCGTAAAAATCACCACCCAAGGCTCAATGCCAAGGCTTATCGCATAAAGCCCAAAAGCCAGCCCAAGCGGTAAATAGCCCATCATCACGGGCAAAGTGGATTTAAAAATTTCAAAATTGCTAAGAGTTTTCATTGTAGCTTTAATGAATATTTAAAATTTTAAAGACAGCCAAACGAAATTTTAATTCATTCATTTTCTATCCCAAAAGTTTTTAATAAATCCCTAGCACAATCTTTATAAGTTCTAATCTTACAAACTGGCTCTTTTAGCTCTAAATTGCCATTACACAATGCTTTTAAAATATCATAAAGCTCAAAATTATCCTTAAAATACAGCGCATTTTCGCCGCCAACTTCTCTAAATACAGCAATATCCCTTGCAAGAACAGCTTTTTGATGGCTTAGTGCTTCAATTATCGGCAAGCCAAAGCCCTCGTCCCAGCTAGCAGCAATCAAGCAATCACAACTCTCATAAAGCCTATTTAATTCATCATCATTTATAAAAGAAGTAAAATAAATATTTGCGTGTTTTTCATTTGCCAGGGGAGTTTTTGGCATGCCAGTTTCATTTAAAATTTCATTATTTTCTTTATCTTTAAAATTTAAAAGCTCATCAACACCGCATTCACATTCAGCCAAAAATTTCTTAAAATCATCATCAACGCGCCCTATTCTACCAGCAATTATCAGCCTTGCTTTTATGCCCTGGCTTGCTAAGCGCAAAAAGCTAAGAGCCACGGCTTTTTGAGCCTTGCGCTCTTCGATTGTGCCAACCATTAAAAAGTTTTTAATCTTATTTTTATTTTTTGCTGGGTTTGAAATTTTAAAATGCGAGCCAAGATGGACCACGCTTGCGTTTTGAATGCCAAAAGCCATTAAATCATCATAAACTCTATTTGAGATTGCTATTAAATGCGCGTTTATGTTTTTTAAAGTATCTAGCCAGCTTAAATGAAGCCTTGCCACATTAAAAGGAAAAAACTGCGGATTAGTTAAAGGCAGTAAATCATAAACGCGAAAATACGCCTTAGCACCAGCTTTTTTTAATTTATCAAAAAAGCCATTTTTATAAGCTTGAAGCACTGGAAGTTCGCATTTTTCATCGCCATAAAGCACCGCAAAATCAAGCCCGTAAAAAATATCTCCATTTTGTGGGATAACTTCGCCATCTAAGCAGTTTTTAAACGCCACGCCGTGCGCTTTTAAGATAAACTCATCTACAAATTTATAGCTTTTAAGATTATTATCATAAGCTACCACATGCACTGGCAAATGACTAACTTTAATTAAAGCATTTAGCTCTTGCCACACCACGCGCGAAATGCCAGTGCGCGCATCTGTGATATAAATTGCTGAAATATCAATTAATATTCTAGCTTTTAAAATATTTTTCATTTTAAAAGGCTTTTGGTAGGCTTGCTCTAAAATGCCAGCTAAATTCCTAGCAAAAACAGCCGTGCTATGCTCGTTTATGATTTTTTCTTTTGCCGATTTTATAATGTTTTTAAATTTATCTGTGTTTAAAATTTCTTTACTTTGGCTAAGGGCATTTTTAAGCTTTGAAATATCATCGATATATAAGCTTTGTGCCTTATAATCGCTAAAATTTGCTATAACCAAGCTTTCATTATTAAAACAATCAAGTATTGCTCCGCTTGATTCTCCGCGCTCTTCTTTTCTTAGTTGCACGCTAATATCAGCTGCTGCTTGGTATAAATTATATTCATCGCTATTAAGCCAGCCGGTGATTTTTACATTTTTTATATTATTTTCTTTTATAAAATTATTTATTTTTATAAAATATTCATCATCGCCACTGCCACCAGCAAAAATCAGCATAAATCTATCATCATTTTTTAGCGTTAAATCCCAAGCCTCTAAAAGCTCGTAATTCATCTTGCTATCATGTAATAAGCCAAAAGAACAATACAAACATTTACCCTCAAAACCTAAGCTTTTTTTAGCTTCAAATTTATTTGGATAACTTAGCTTTCTAGGCAATAATAATAATTCAAAAACCTCATCATTGTTATAAAATTTCTTAGCTAATTCTAGGCTTTTTTGCGTGTGGGCTATGCAAACTCTCGCATTTTCTAAAATGCGCCTATTTAATGGATATTTAGAGCCAAAACTTTTATAAGCATTAAAAAAATGCTCCACCCTAGCCTTTAAGCCGTGGCAATAATAAGCCTCATCTTCTAAATTTTGACAAACCGGCATTAACTCAAAAATAAAAAAATCATGCAAAATCACTACGCCCGGTATTTTCATCATAGCTTCATAAATTTTAGCGTGAAAATGCAGATGGTTGCCGATATTATAAAGCGCATAATCATAAGCGCTAGAAGTTTCATAAAATTTGGCAAAACTTATAATCTTAAAGCCCTTTTCATCGCATTTGTCATCACTAACTAGCGTGATATCAAAATAATTTTTTAACTCTTGTAAAATTTCATGCGAATAAACAGCAATCCCTGAAAGTGCTGGTAAAAAGGGAGAAAAATAAGCAAGGCTTTTCATTTATTTGGCTTTTTAAAATTTGCTAAAAAATCTCTTGTGATATTGCGTAATTTTCTAGCTATGCGAATAGGCAATCTATTTCTAAGCTTATCATAAGCAGCTTTTAAAAGCATATTTTCATTTTCTAAATCTTTAATATATTTAGCAATTGGCGCGTTCGCATTTAAATCAAACTCTTTAAACTCCACTCAAAAATCCTTTATTATTAGTTTTGGTTTTAAATGTGCTAAGCCCACAAAATATAAATTAGTATTATTTATAAGCTCAAACACCAAAAGATTATCGCACCATTGATAATTTGATTCTACATGCACAAAACCAGCATGCAAGGCAACAGAGATGCTATAACTACCCTCGCCCAAATCCAAATCAAGCTCATAAATAAACTCTTTTACCTGCTCTTTATTCATAGCCTGGCTTTGCTTCATACAAAAGCTATTTGTACCGTAAATTTTTTGCCCTACTCTATCTTTAATGGTAAAACCAACAGCAATATCATCTAAATCATCATAAGCTTTAACCACAAAATGCAATCTCACCCTTTGGCCTACGCTAAAAATTTCGCCCCTTTGCCCATTTTCATCACACATATAAGCTTGCTTTATTTTGGCTTGGCCTGTGCCTGAGATTGTCATTACTCCATGCTCGCTTTTAATCTGCTCGATTTTTACGCCTTCTTTTTTAGAAATTAGCGCGTTATAATAATCAATCACCACGCTTGGGACATCATCTTTTAAAACCCTGCCCTTTTCAAGCAAAATAGCCCTTTCACAAATGCTAGCAATAGCTGGCAAATCATGCGAGACTAAAAGCAAAGTCGTGCCGCTTTCTTTTAGCTCTTTAATCCTAGCAAAGCTTTTATGCTGAAAATACGCATCACCAACGCTTAAAGCTTCATCTATTATTAAAATTTTAGGCTGCCACGCAGTTACAATAGCAAAAGCTAAGCGCACTTGCATACCGCTACTATATAATCTTACTGGCTTATAAAAATACTCGCCTATATCAGCAAAATTTTTTATATATTCTAATTTGTCGTTTATTTCATCTTTACTATGCCCCATTAGTCCAGCCACATAATAAACATTACTAAGCCCATTTAATTCAGGGCAAAAACCCATACCAAGCTCTAAAATCGAGCATATTGCCCCATTTGCTTTTATACTACCGCTGCTAGCTTTTAGCGTGCCTGTGATGATTTTTAATAAAGTTGATTTGCCAGCGCCGTTTTGGCCTATTATGCCTATGCTTTGTGCGTGCTTTACATTAAAATTTACATCAAAAAGCACTTGAACTTCATCATAGCTTTTACTAGCTAGGCCAAACCAGCTAGCCACTCTTGCTAAGTTTGAATGATAGGATTTATAAATTTTGCTTATATTTTTTACTTCAAGAGCATTCATAGCGCATCTGCCATTTCTTCATTAGCTTTTAAATAAACAAAAATCCCCAAAACCATCATAAAAATCCCCAAAACCAAAGGATAAAGCAAGCCAAAAAACTCAGGCGCCTTATCATATAAAATTACATTATGATAGCCCTCAACTATCGCTGTGAGCGGATTAAAATACAATAAGCCTTGATAATTTTGTGGCAAAATATTTACCATATAAACAATGGGCGTCATCCAAAATAAAAATTGCGTCAAAATCCCTAAAATTTGTGAAATATCTCTTAAAAATACATTTATCACAGCAAAAAATAAACCCGCTCCAAAAGCCAAAAAAGCAGTAAGCAAGGCTAAAAGCAAAATATAAAAAACGCTTAAACCCACAAAATGCCCAAGGCAAAAAAATATCAAAAACGAAGCAAAAATAAATACCGCATTATTTACCCCAGCGCTTAATACCACAATTATAGGCAAGCAAATTTTAGGAAAAGCAATTTTTTTAATTATATTAGCATTAGCACTAAAACTATCCACACAGCGCAAGAAAATTTCATTAAATAACGCCCACATCATCATTCCAGCTATCAAATAAATAGCATAAGCAAAGCTAGAATCAACGCCTGGCAATTTCGCTCTCATCAGCGATGAAAGCACCAAAGCATACATCAAAACCTGCGCCAAAGGATTTAGCAAAATCCAAAGAGCGCCTAGTTTTGAGCGCGCAAAACGCGTGCTAAAATCCACTTTTACAGAACTAATTATAAAATGCTTATAAGTCCAAAGATTTTTTAAATTTTTCACTACAAAATCCTAAAAAAGCGCAATTTTACAAAATTTTAAATTTAATTTAGCTTTTTTAATCCCAAATCCTAGCCCAATTTTAAGCCAGGATTACTAATTTTTTAGCTATTATTCGCGCTTTAATTTTATTTGGAGGCAAAGATGAGCAAAATCGCTTTGGTTACAGGTGCCACAGGTCAAGATGGTGCGTATTTATCGCGGTATTTAGTGGATTTAGGATATAAGGTTTATGGTGGATATCGCCGCGCTGCTAGCACGAATTTATGGCGTTTAAATGAATTAGATCTAACAAATAATGAAAATTTTAATTTAATTGAGCTTGATATTACAGATCCGGTTAGTTGTATAAACGCCATAAAAGCGGCAAAACCAAATGAGCTTTATAATCTAGCCGCCCAAAGCTTTGTGGGTGCAAGCTTTAAAGAGCCACTTCACACAAGCTATGCTAGCGGAATTGCTGTATTAAACTTGCTTGAAGCCATAAGATTAAGCGATAAATCCATTCGTTTTTATCAAGCAGGCACTAGCGAAATGTTTGGCAAGGTTCAAGCCATACCACAAAATGAAAGCACGCCTTTTTATCCACGCTCACCTTATGGCGTGGCTAAGCTTTATGGACATTTTATGAGTATAAATTATAGAGAAAGTTATGATATTTTCGCAGCTTGTGGGATTTTATTTAACCACGAAAGCCCGCTAAGAGGCTTAGAGTTTGTAACTCGTAAAATCACAAACACAGCTGCTAAAATCGCCCTAAATCAAGCACAATGCTTAGAACTTGGCAATTTAGACGCCAAAAGAGATTGGGGCTTTGCAAAAGATTATGTAGAGGGCATGCACGCGATGTTACAAGCCAAAAATGCCGATACTTTCGTGCTTGCAAGCGGAGTTACTACCACGGTGCGCGATTTTGTAAAGATGAGTTTTGAAGCCTTGGATATTGATTTGGAATTTAGTGGCGATGGAGTAAATGAAATAGCAAAAGATAAAAAAACGGGCAAAACACTAGTTAAGGTAAATCCAGAGTTCTTCCGTCCAGCCGAGGTGGATTTATTAATAGGTGATCCATCAAAAGCAAAAGCGCAATTAAATTGGAGCGCAAAAACTAATTTAAATCAATTATGCCAAATGATGATAGAAGCGGATTTAAAGAGAATTGAAAGCGGGTTTAAATTTTAAAATTTGTAGCTTAAAATTTTGGCGAAATTTTAAAATTTTAATATAAGCCAAAAATAAGCTAAAAGGACAAAAATGAAACATATTAAAAATTTTTCTAGCTTAGCTAGCAAGGCCGCAATAGCTGGCATTTTAGCCTCAGGACTTGTAGGATGTGGCGATTCAACACAAGGCTCGCAAAATAGTGGGCAAATAGTAAAGCAAAACGCCACAGTTTTCATAGAAAAAACTCAAAACGGCTACAAAATCGCCGATGAGTTTCCAAGCAATGAAACGCGCGTATTTTTACGCGAAAAAGATGAAAATGGCGTAATGAATGAAAGATTGCTAACCCAAGCTGAAATGGACGCGTTAATGCGCGAAGAAAACGCCAAAATAGAAGCTGGCACAAGCGCACTCACAAATGGAGCGCAACTAAGTAGCGGGGGCATGAGCTTAGGCGAGGCGATTTTAGCCAGCGCGGCCGGAGCGATAATTGGCTCATGGATAGGCTCAAAACTCTTTAATTCACCAGGCTACAACGCCGCAAAGCAAGGCGCGTATTCAAATCCAAGCGCTTACTCTCGTAGCCAAAATAGCTTTAAAAATAACGCCGCAAAAGCCACAAATACCGGCAAAAGCGGATTTTTTGGTGGCAATAATAAAGCCACAGGCGCCACACCAAGTGCTGGCGGTTGATAATCTAATAATAATTTTAGCCTAGCAAGTAAGCTTTTATCCTAGCAAAATGCTTGAAATTTCGCCTTAATCATATTTCCTGCGTTTTGCTTGTATATTTTCAAACCAAGTCGAAATTTTAAAATGTTAATTTAAAAAAAGCATTGATTTTAAAATTTTAATTTTAAAAAACCAAAATTTTAAAATTTTTAAAATTTTAATTTAAAAAAAGAAACCAACATTGCTGGCATTAAAAGCAAGGCTGATGCAAGCATTAAAAACATAACCAAATCAGTTAAAAAGCCAAAATAAATCGTAGGCCAAAAATTACTACTCATCATCACGCCAAAACCCAAAAACACCGTAAAGCTCGTATAATACATAGCATAGCCGATGCTTGCGTGAGAGTTTATAATGGCGTTATGGCAAAGATTAGTGCTTAAAGCGCGCCTTCTTAGGCGCACCAGCTCGATTTTATAGCGGTGAATATAATGAATAATATCATCAACGCCGATACCTAGGCTAATTGCAGCAATTGTAATGCTCATAATATCCAAACTTATCCCAGCAAGCCCCATCAGCCCAAAAACCCCGCAAAGTGGCACGATATTTGAAATAATAGCTATTAGCGATAATTTAAAAGATCTAAAAAGCACTAAAAAGGTAAGAAATAAGGCTATAACCACAAAAATTAGCGTATCAGTTTGTGAGCTTACAAGCGAGCCTAGCATATTATTGTATAAACGCATTACCCCGCTTACTTGCACGCTTACGCCGTCATTTGCTAGCAATTTATTAAGATCAGCTTCTAATGAGCGCAAAAACTCATCTCTTTTTAGCTTTTCATCACTATCGATGGTGCGAATGCTAAAATGGGCTTCATTATTTTCTATATTTACATATGGCGTTAATAAAAGCGCGCGCTGCTCGTCATTTAAGCCATTATACAAAAGTGCTAATGCCAAAGAATCCAAACTCCGCCCGCCATTTAAATCCTTGCCAAGCTCTAAGAGCGTATTAAGCGAGCTTACAGAGCCTACAAACTCACGCTTTTTTAAAAACTCATCTACTTTTTTAATAACAGCCATTTTGTGCGCGCTAAACCAGTATTTTGGATCGTTGGTGTTTTGGCTAAACTCATTTTCAAAACTAGCCAATTCATCATCATCGCTTGCTGATGGCTTGGCGTTATCTTTAAAATTTATAACAATATCAAGTGGCACGGTGCCGCCAAGCTCTGTGTCAATTATTTTCATACCGCGATAAATATCGGTATTTTGCTTAAAATAGCCAATAAAGCTATTTTCTACCTCAAGGCGCAAAATTCCAAGCACCCCAAAACAAAAAACAATCAAAGAAAGCAAATAAATATATTTTCGCCCAATACTTGAAATAACGATATTAGCGCAATATTTCGTAAGACTAAAATGCCTCTCAAAACTCATTTTTGGCGCTTTTTTATTAAGCAAGCACATAATCGCACCAAAAAGCAAAAAAGCCAGCACCAAAGATATACAAATTGCCACACTCATCATAACCCCAAGCATAGCCACAGGGCGAATATCAGCAAGCATTAGCGAAATAAAGCCAATAACCGTGGTAAAAACCGCAAAAAAGCAAGGCTTAAAGCGTGAAATCAGCGTAAGATAAACTAGCTGAGCTTGATTTAACCAGGCTTTATTGATAGCAAATTCTCTATAAGCATTTATAAGATGAATCACCACAGATAGCGTAATAATAATAGCTAGCGCGGTGTAGTTTGAGCTAATTACAGTAATTTCAAAACCAAGCAAGCCAAAAAGCCCACTAGCCGTTAAAAGACTAAGCGCGCAAATAAAAATCGGCAAAATCACAAAACGCATTTGCTTATAAAAAAGCCACAAACAAGCCATCGCAAGCAAGGCAGCCGCAAACGAATACACCACTAAATCAGCCTTGACAAAACCAATCATATCATCAGCTATCATATTCATACCGCCTAAGAATAGCTGTGGAATAAGCGTGTTTTGCTTAGATGGAGCATTTAAAATTTCATTTGCTTTAAAATTTGAGCTTGAAGTGGAGTTTTGCTCGCTATTAAAGCTTATGCCGTTATATTTAGCTATTATGGCGCGAATTGCTTTTAGGCTTTCATGTTCGCTAAGCCTTAGGGCATCTCTGTATTCTTTAAACTCGCGCTCTAAGGCTTTAAGCTTGATTTTTTCGTCATCGCTGGCCTTGCCATCTTTTATTTTTTGCTTTAAAAGGTCGCGCTCTTTTATGTAGGCTTCGTATTTGTCGTTTGGTTCTAAATATATAATTATGCTAGTGGTTTTAAAGTCCAAGCTCACTAAATTTGCGCGATATAAGGGCGAGTTTAAAAACTCAGCCCTAGCGCGCGCTAAATCAATACCATCATCTTGTAAGTTTGGGATATGCTCTAAAAGCTGGCTTATATTTAATGGTTTATTTTGAAGCAATGGCGCATTTAGCAAACTTAGCACGCTTTTTACGCCCTTTATTTGCTCTAAATCCTTGCTAATTTGGCTAAGAAATTTTAAACTTGGCTGGCTCAATAAATCCATATTTGGAGTATAAGCCAAAACTAAAAAATTTGGCATCTCATAACGCTTGCTTACTTCTTTAAAAATTAGCAAGTCTTTATCGTTTTCAAGTAGTAAGGTTTGCGTGGATGCGTCTATTTCAAGCTTTGAGATATTAATGCTAAGCAAAGCACAAAAAATCAAGCAAAAAACAAGCACGCTTTTAGGATAAGCTACTATGCCCCTAGCGATGTTTTTTAGGCTTTTATTTAAAATTTTCATTTATTGTTTGTGGGTTTTGGCTCTTTTTTGTCTAGCTCGTTCATGGCGTTTAAACGCGATAAAATAGTATTAAAATCAGCCCTTAGCCCTAAATCCTCAAATTGCGCTTTATATGTTTGGATTAAACTAACGCCTAAAATATCCACATCATACACCAAATAATCATTTTGGCCATTGCGATGAAATTTAAAGCTTAATTTATAAGCCTCGCCATTTTGATTTGTGATTTGCGTGTGTAGAAAATAACGCTTTTCATTTGGGCGTTCATCGCCTGTGATGGTGATTTTTTCATCAGTGTAAAAAGATAATTTTTCACTTAGTGAAAATTTTAATCTTTCTTTAAATTTTTCTTGAAATTGCGCCTTTTGCGCATTATCTAGGCTTTTATAAATCTTGCCAAGCGCAAGCGCGCTCATTAGTTTATAATCAAAATATACATCAAAAAGCTTAAAAAGTTCATTTGATTTTTGCTCTATGCTCGCATTGCGCGCTAGTATTTCAAGTGCGGTGTTTAAATCCTTGCTAAGTTGGGGCTTAATCTGCTCTAATTCTAGCGCACACACTCGCACAGCCATCATCACAGCCAGCACACACAAAAATATTTTTTTCATTTTTTGCCTTTATTTTTTTTGAGATCTTGAATATTAAAATTTCAAAAACTTGGCATTATAAAATAACTTGTTTAAACTACACTAAATTTTAATATTTTTTGTTTTGCTAATTTATTTTTAAAATGAAAATTTGGCTATTTTTTAACGCAATTTTATTTTTAAAACACAAAATTTTATTTTTATTTTTTATCTAAAAAGCATTAAAAAATTGAATTTTAAAATTTCAAAAAAATAGCCTAAGTCTAGTAAGCCAGCTAAATTAAGAGCGAAATTTTATAACTTTTAAAAAATAACGCTCAAAATTTAGCCAAATTTTAATTAAGGATTTACAGTATCTTTATAAGTAACCTTGCCGTTTTTGATTTCTTTTATAACGACTGAGCGTACGGCATTGCCCTTTTTATCGATATTTATATAGCCTGAAACGCCCTCAAATTTTTGTGTGTTTTTGATTTTTTGATTTATACAAATAGGATCGCTTGGATTATCACAGCGATTCATCGCATCAAGTAATAACAAATAAGAATCCGCTCCAAGTGCTGTAAAACCTGGTATATCAGCACCTTTTTTGCTTTTTGAATACTCAGCGATAAAATCCTTGCTTACTTGCGTTGGAGGATTGGCACTATCAAAAACATCAGTATAAAGATAGCCATTGCTTGCATCACCAGCTAGTTGTAAAAAGGTATCATTTGACACTCCATCGCCTGAACCAAATACCGCTTTTACGCCTATTTGGCGGGCTTGGCGCACTAGCAAGCTAGCTTCTGGGTGATAAACCGGCACATAAACAATAGCCGGATTTAAACTAGCTATTTGTGAAGCTATGGCCTTAAAATCTTTATCGCCACTGCTTATTTTTAGCTCATTAAGCACCTTGCCACCTGATTTTTCAAACTCTTTTTTAAACGCTCTTGCAAGCCCCAAAGAATACGAAGTGCTTTGATCTGTTACAATCACGGCACTTTTTAATTCATTTTTAATAGCAAATTTTGCAAAAGTTGTGCCTTGAAATGAATCCATAAAGGTTACGCGCGCGCCAAATTTTGCGCGATCTAGCAATTTATCAGCCGTGGCTGCTGGGGCTACTACTGGCACTCTTTTTTCTTCTGCTATTTGTAAGACTTGTTGGGTATTTGCTGTAACCATCGCACCTATTAGCGCGCTTACTTTATCTTCTGTAATTAGCCTTGTAGCGGCATTTGCCGTTTCTACTTTATCGCCTTTATTATCGATTAAAACAAGCTTTATTGTATCGCCATTTTTTAGGGTTGGAGATATTTTGTTGGCTATTTCGATGCCAGCCCATGCGGTTTGGCCGTATGCTGCCACAGCACCAGTAATTGGCATAATCACGCCTATTTTAATCTCAGCGGCATTTGCGCTAGCTAGAATAGCTGCCATACTAAAAGCAGAGATTACCTTATGAAAACTTTTCATTTTTTACCTTTCTTTTGGGATTTATTCTATATAAACGCCTTGTTTTGTTGGTTTTGTAGATATTGGCGCGTTGCCTTTGTTTGTGAATATTAGCGCATTTTCGCCTTTTAAATAAGCCACTATATCGCCTAAATCTCTATGGCTTACACGCATTGCTGCTGGACGCATTAGCTGTTTATTTTTGCCGCCATAAGATGCATCATCGGCGTAATTACCGACAATATCAACTATTTGCTTAGCACTTAATTTGCTTAATTTGCGCGCTGAGCCAAAAGGCTTTTTTTCGCCTTTATTGCCGTGGCAATGCGCGCATTGTCTTTTATAAAGCTCTTGGCCGCGAGCAAGATTAAAATTTTGATTAGGATTTATGCCTATGTTTATTAAGCGTTTATCTACTTCGTCAGGCTGTGCTTTATAGATATTTACGCTTATATTATTGTCTTTTGAGTGCTTTTTTACTAGCTCTTGTAGCTCTTTGCCAAACTCGCCATCAGCATCTAAAATGTAAGAGTTCGTATCATTAGCCATCAAATAACTAAAAGCAAAAAACAGCGCAAATATAAGCCCTTTCATACCTAAGCCCTTTAAAGTAAAAAATTTTAAGATTATACTAAAAGAATTTTTAAGAGAGTATAAAAATATGCTTATTTTAAACAAAAAAAGGGCCAAAGTTAAAAAGCCTTGACCCAAAAGCTTAACTTAACTTTGCATTAAGCAAATTAGAAGTTATAGCGAGCTTCAAAACGGAAGTGATGAGATTTGTCTTTTATATTATCTTTTTTCTCTTCAACCCAGCTATAATAGCTTGTGAAGTTTAGTTTTTCATTGTATTTATAACCAAGGCGACCTACGATTTCTTTATTTTTATCTTTTGATTGTACGCCTTCGTATTTTACATCACCTTGAACATAATCAGCACCAACTGAATATTGATCCATTGTGTATTTAGCTGTTACAAACCAATATTTGTTTTCACCATTATATAAGGTGTAATCTAGCAAATCTTCACCAGCTACGATGAAACCGCCATTATCTTCAAATGATGAAAGACCATATCTATCTTTTTTACCAAATTTTAGATAACCTGCATCAAAATCAAAGCCAGAAGCGCTTAAACCTGCTGTTAGACCCCAGAACATTGTTTTATCAGCTTTTGCGCCTTTAACTCCTGCAAATACATCATCTTTAAAGCCACCTTTAAGTGCTGTATAAGCAAGATTAGCTTTACCATGAACATTAAAATCATCGCTTATATCATAGTTAAGACCTAGATCTAATGCATATAAGAAAGTTACATTTTCTAAGTAAGCGCCCCAAAGTTGAACATTTACCATATCAAAATCACCAAGAGCTGCTACGCCATATAGATTTTGTTGGTAAGTATAGCCACCATTACCGCCTTTTTTAAGACCTACTATTTGGCCTAAACCGCTTGAACCGATATCGCCATCATCTTCTAAATCGTCCATTGCCAAAGCTGCAAAAGTCATACCATCTACACCGCTATATACAGCTTTAATACCTGTACCTAGCATATCATCTGTAAAATATGTACCAAGTGGTTGGCGACCAGCTAGTAGAGTAAGAGCATCTACTTGATAGCCTACATAGTATTGGCGAACTGAGAATGACTCACCATTTGAGCCACCCCAACCATGAGAGCCAGAATTAACGCCTTGGCGGAAACCATTAACATTTGAACCTACATTTACATTTCTGTGATCACCAGAAATATCGCGTGCATCATAGCGAACGCCTACAACGCTAAAAAAGTTGTCATCTAGTGCAGCTTTGAAATTTGCATCTAATGTAAATCTATGGAAAGCATCACTATTTTTTGTTTTTGTCTCAACATTAGTAGTTGCATTTTTTGTTGTATTTTCTGTGTTTGTGCTGTCATAGCGATAGCGACCAAAACCACTTACATCTACATCTTTAATAGCTTCTTCAAGTGGAGTAGCACTTGCCACGCTTGAAAGAGCACCTAAAGCCACAACAGCGGCCAAACTCATCTTAAATAGTTTCATTTTCTTCTCCTTTTAGAAAATTGTAGAGCGCATTGTAAAGGCTTTAAACTTAAATTTGACTGAATTTTATGAAATTTGTTACCGAGTATTTACCGAACTTATACCAAAAAATAAATTTTAATATCTTTTTTAATGAAAAATAGGCCAAATTTTAAAAGTAGTTTTGCGGTAAGATTAAAAAGCAAATTTTAAAATTTCCTAGCGGGTATTGGCTGGTATTGCGCTCATCCGCTAGGTTATAGGGGAGAAGAAAACTGATGCGAAATTATAAATTCACTCAGTAAATACTTGGTAATTTTTCCGCTTGAATTAAAATTTTAATTAAAATTTCAAAGCACAAAAGCGCATTTGCTTTTTAATATCTCAAAAATTTCAAGTCTGTGGGCTTGATTATTTACCAATAAAATTATATTAAAACATTTGTATTTGGCATTTTGCTTAGATAATTTTAATTTATATTGGTGCGGGCTTAAAAGCTCATTAAAAAAGGCCTTTTCATCGCAACCCACACTAACAAAAGCCTTATACTCCCACATACACGGATAATTTATCTTAGGCTCTCCAAAACACGAAATATCTTTCATTTGCTAGCCTTTATTTGCGCTAAATCATTATAAATATCGCCACTTTTTCCGCCATTTTTTTGCTCTAAGAAAATATCGCTAATTAGCATAGCCTTATCTACTGCTTTTAGCATATCATAAATATTTAAAAGCCCCACGCTTACAGCATGCAAGGCCTCCATCTCAACGCCCGTTTTACCCTGGCTTTTTACAACAACCTTTAATTTAAATCCTGGTAATTGTTTTAAAGGTGTGATATCAACATCTACGCTAGTTATTAAAATTTGGTGCGCCATCGCTATGCTTTTGCTTGTATTTTTTGCCGCCATAATCGCGCTAATTACGGCTGTTTGCATAATCGCGCCCTTTTTGCCCTCCCCGCTTAATCCTAGCTCATAAGCTTTTTGGCTCATTTTTATAACCCCGCTTGCAATTGCTGTGCGCTGAGTTATTTCTTTTAGCCCTACATCAACCATTTTAGGTAAGTTTTTTTCGTTTATATGCGTTAATTCCATACTTTGCGCCCCTTTTTATAATTAGCTTCTAAGCAAAATTATAGCAAAGTTTTCGTATGATTTAGGCTTTAAAATTTTAAAGAAAGCTTGCCGTGATAAAAAGAAGTTCTATTGACAATCTAGCCGCCAGCATAGATATAAGCGATTTAATATCAAGCTATGTGCCACTTAAAAAAAATGGCGTCCATAGTTATGTTGGGCTTTGCCCATTTCACGATGACCGCTCGCCGTCTATGCATGTAAGTAGCGATAAAGGGCTTTATCATTGCTTTGCTTGCGGAGCTGGCGGTAATATTTTTAAGTTTATAATGGAGATTGAAAATATAGACTTTGCCAGCGCAGTTGAAAAAATCGCCGATATGTATAATATCAGCTTAGAATACAGCAAAAACGACAATACAAAAGATTACAAAAGCGCAGCAAATGTGCTAAATGAACTAAATGCTAGCTACAAACTAGCTCTTTTTAGCCAAGATGGAGCGCGCGCGTTAAAATACCTAAAAGAGCGCGGGATAAATGATGCGATGATTGAGCGTTTTGAGCTGGGTTGGGCTGGGAGCAGTGCTAAAAGCATAGCTTGCTTACAAAATGCAAATATCGCGCCCTCGCTTGCTCTAAAAGCTGGCGCAATTAAACAAAATCAAAAAGGTTATTATGCTAGCTTTATCGAGCGCATAAGTTTTCCTATTTATAATCATATCGGCACGCTAGTTGGTTTTGGCGGGCGCACGATTAGCGGACATCTGGCCAAATATGTAAATAGCCCACAAAGTGAAATTTTTGACAAATCACGCATTTTATACGGCTACGATAAAGCCAAAAATGAAATTTTCAAACGCAAAGAAATGATTATTTGCGAGGGTTATATGGATTGTATTATGTTGCATTTGGCTGGCTTTACTAACGCAGTGGCCGTGCTTGGCACCGCATTAACGCCTAAACATTTACCGCTAATTAAAAAAGAAAATATTAAAGTAATTTTAAGTTTTGATAGCGACACGGCTGGCGAAAATGCCGCTTTTAAAAGCGCTGGGCTTTTAGCCTTAAATGGCATAGATGGGCGCGCAGTGCTAATAAATGGAGGCAAAGATCCAGCCGAGCTAGTAGCTAGTGGCAAAGCTAATGAATTAAAAACGCTTTATAGTGGCGGGG
>SPMW01000008.1 GCA_009827235.1 Candidatus Campylobacter infans
TTAAAATTTATTAAATTTTATAAAGCTATTTTAAATTAACAAGTTACATTAAAATTGTTAGCGATTTAAAATTTATAAGGTAAAAATTTAGCAAATTTTAATCTAATCTAAAAGGTTATTTGTGCTTTGTTGTGTGTTTTGAGTTGCGTTATGGCTAGGGTTTAAATAGCCGTTTTGGATTAAAATTTCAATGCTTGATTTAAAAATCGGCAAGGCGCTTTTTGATGAAAAATAATAAGGATATGGTTTTAGCGGTTCGCGCACAAGCACGCCGATTGTGTAATTATGCCCTTCATCATCACTAGCAAAGCCAAAAAAACTTGCGTTGTAAAGTTTTTTGCTATATCCGCCTTGGGCTGCGATGTGCGCTGTGCCTGTTTTGCCACCTATATGAAGGCCCGGGATATTTGCTGCTTGTGCTGTGCCTTGCGGGCTTTGGACGACTTTTTGGAGTATTTTTTTGAGTGTTTTGGCTGTGTTTGTGCTTAGTATGTTCGTTTGTTCGGCGCTTTGGATTTGGTATTTTTTGCCATCTTTTTGTAAATGCGATGCGATGCGCGGGGTTAGCATTATGCCGTTATTATTGATGGTATTATAAGCGTTTAAGACTTGCATAAATGTGGCTTGAATGCCATAGCCATAGCTTAGCGTGGCTTTATTGCTTTTGATGCGTAAATTGCGCAAGTTAGGTATTTTGCCGACTTGTTCATAGCTTAAATCCACGCCTGTTTTTTTAGCAAAACCAAAATCGCTAAGACCTGAGAGAATTGAAATATCATCTAGCCTAGAAATTAGCTCAACCATACCGATATTTGAGCTTTGAACTATAACATTTTCAGCACTTAAAAAGTCGTTTTTATGCGTATCTGTAACGGTGTGCGTGCCTATTTTGTATTTGCCTCCGTGCGTGTTTATTATGTCGTGGGGATGGACTTTATTATTTTGCAATAAAAGCGCAAAAATTATAGGCTTAAATACTGAGCCGATTTCATAGGCGTATTCGCTAGCGGTGGAGTTTAAGGCGCTATAATTTTGCTTGGTTATGGCATTTGGTGTGTAGCGCGCGCTTGAAACTAGGGCGATTATCTTACCGCTGTTTGCTTCCATTACAGCAATTACTACTTCTTTTGCCATTAAAAATTCGCGCCTTTCATCGGCTAATTTTTCTAATAATTTTTGTAATTTTAGTGGTATGTTTAATACGACATCATAGCCATCAATGCGTGTTTTATCCCTTGAATCGCCCGATAAAATAACCGTGTTAGCAAGATCTCTTGGGCCTATTATTAGTTCATCTTGTGTGGCTGAGAGGTATTCTTCATAAACTTGTTCTATGCCTTTTACACCTTGAACTTTTGTGAAGGTGTCTTTATCGATTTTACGCACATAGCCAAGTGCCGGGGTTAGAGTATCTTTTGCTATATAAATGCGCCTTTCGCCACTTTCTTGAATGTTTAATCCTTGCGTGCTTACAGAGCCTGTTTTTGGGTCTTGATAAGGGATGAAAACATTTTTTTTGTTTAATTTTCGGGCTAATTCTTTTAAGTGCGCTGCGCTTTTTGAGGTGATTTGATATGAAAGAGTAACCACGCCGTTTTTTTGTAAAATTTTACGGACATTTTTAGGATCATCGCCGCTATAAAGTGAATACAAGCTAATAAAAAGTTCTTTTTTGTTTGGATCGATATTGCGTGTATTTACCGTGGCTTTGTAGAGTTTTTGATTGTTTGCTATGCTAAATCCATCGGCTGTTATTATGCTACCACGAAGCGCAGAATCAAAATCCGAGCTTAAAAGCCGCGGTAAGTTTCTATCTAGCGTAACCCGGTAAAATAAAAAAACTAAAAATATAATAGTAAAAAATAAAATGCCCAAAAACAAAAGATAAACGCTATTTTGGCTTTTTGTAGTATCCATTTTTATAGATTTACCTTTTGTTAGGTTTTTTGTATTGCTCACTTTAAATTATAATTGCGTTCTAGCGATTTCTTTGTAAGAGCTTATGGCTTTGTTGCGAATTTCTAGCATTAGTTTCATACTGGTTTCTGCTTTGCCAATGGCGATTGCTGCTTGGTGTAAATCAGTGATTTGCCCTGTGGCAAGATCGGCTACTGCTTTATCTGCTGCTATTTGCGTGTCGTTTAATTCGCCGATAGCTTTTTTAAATACTTCGCCAAAATCTTTATCGCTATTTTCGATTTTTTGAGTTTGTTTGGTTTTAGCATTTTCACTAATGCTTGAAATTTGACTTGTTAGTTTTGAAATTTCCATATTTTGCCTTGTATTTTTCATAGAATTATAACCAAATTTTATTAATATTAACTTCTCATCATTTCAAGTGCTGATGTTGCAATATTTTTAGCACTTTGAAAGGCTGCGACATTTGCTTGATATGCTCTTGTTGCTTCTATCATATCTGCCATTTCTATTACTGGGTTTATGTTTGGCATCATAATGTAGCCTTTTTCATCGGCGTCTGGGTGATGTGGATCGTATTTCATTATAAAATCACTATCATCGCGCACTACCTTATCTACTACAACGCCCATAATAGCTGGTTTTGGGAATTGTGGCGCGTCAGGATCATCTAAGGGATTTTCGTTTTCTAAATAATCATAATTAGCACCTTTTAGCACCTTCTGATTTAATGCTTTATTCATTTCATTATCTATTAGCGCATTCATATTTATGGCGTTTGCGTTATTGTTTAATTCATCGATGCCATTATTTTCTTTAAGTTTGGCGTTTAATTGCGCGCTAAAATCCACTGCCTTAAATATCACCTCGCGCCTACGATATGGCCCGCCCTCAGCTGTGCGCGTGGTGTTTGCGTTGGCTATATTTGAGCTAATTAAATTCATTCTAAATCGTTGCGCACTTAGTCCATAACCGCTAATGTCAAAATCGCTTAAAAATGCCATAATTTATCCTTATTTAATTTAAAATTTTAAAATTTACGAACTTCTACTGCTTGATTCAATCACGCTATTAAATATCCCGCCTAGCTTTTTGCTAGCAAGATCAAGCGCTTGTATCATTAGGGAGTTTTTAGATAATTCGCTAGTTTCTATATCTAAATCCACGGTGTTTGCATCGTTTCTTGCCATATGCCCATCGCGCAAAAATATAGTGGCGTTTTGTATGCTTGGAAACTCTATGGCGCCAAAATGCTTTGGATTTGTTTTGGCTAGTTCTAATTTTGGCTCTTTTGGGGCGTTTTGGCCGTAAATTTCATTTTTTTTGCTTACAAGAGCGGTTTGAAAATCCACATCTTTTGCGCGGTAAAATGGCGTGTCGATATTTGCTATATTGCTAGCGATTAAATTTTGCCTTAAAACGCGTGCTTGCGTAGCTTCTACAACTAAGGCTTTTGATTTATTTGGGCTAAAACCTGCAAACATTTTAATCCTTTATTTTTGGCTTTTTAAAGCAAATTTTATTCCATATTATTTTTAAAATTTTCTATATCTTTTGCGATGATATCTGTGCTAACTTCGCCTAAATAATACAAAGCCTTTTTGCCGCCACGCTCGCCTAAATTATCGCTTAGCATTTGATAAACGCCATCTTTTAATACCACTTTAAATGGAATTTCAAGGGCGTTTTTATATTCTATATCGCGCAAGATTTGTGCGATTATATCGGCGTTTTGGCTTGAATTAGATATGAAATAATAAGCGTTATATTTTTTTGCGAAATTTTCTATTATTGCTTCATCGCTGATTTTTTCAAAATGAATCAAACCAATAATCATAAACTTATCTTGGTTTTTTAGCTGATAATCCATTAAATGCGGTGCTTCTTTTTTACACGGCGCACAATATGTGCCAAAAATGTCAAACATTATGATTTTATCGCTATTTGCTAGTTTAAAGCCCCTTGGCGTTCTAATTAATTTAATGCTTGCTTGGCTAATGCTTTTTAGCTCTATAATTTCATTTTCCTTAAAAACTCTTTGTGGCGATGAATGTAGCGTGCTTTGCTCGCTATTTTCACAAGCTAAAAAAAATGTAAAAATTCCTAAAAATATCAATGATTTTAAAATTTTCATTTTTATCCTTTATTTGTGTTTGGCTTCGCTTAGGGCGCGTTTTGCGTCTAGGTCGGCTTGTTTTTTCTTTAAGGTTTCGCGCTTGTCGTGCAGGTTTTTGCCTTTGGCAAGGGCGATTTTAGCTTTTAGGCGATTTTTTGAGTTTAAATATAAGCTAAGAACGACAAGCGTGTAGCCATCTGTGCTTACTGCGCCTAAGAGTTTATCAATTTCTTTGCGGTGCATTAAAAGCTTGCGCGGGGCTTTTTCATCAGGCCTAAAATGCGCGTTTGTCGTGCCTAGATAGCTGATGTGCGCGCCTAGTAAAAATAATTCACCTTTGATTATGCGCACAAAACTATCTTTTAAATTACCCCTGCCTGCGCGCAGACTTTTTATCTCGCTACCTTTTAAAACCACACCCGCTTCGTAATCTTTAATGATTGTAAAATCGTGGTATGCTTTTTTATTTTGTATTAAAATTTTCATTGTTTATCTTTTAGTTTAAACTTTGCTGAGCCTGAGCCACTTAAAAACTCATCATCGCTGATTTGTAAGCTAGGATATAATGTAAGCGCTGGTGCTAAGAGGTCGTTTAGCTCGTAGTTTTGGTAATTATTTAAAATTTGCGTGCTTGTTTTGGTGCTTAAAAATTTAGCCAAATTTATATCTTTGTGAAAATTATTTGCATCATAGGCCATATAAACTTTTGGCGTAGAGCAAAAAACAGAGCTTAAAAGTAGCTCTAAGCTTGGAATTTCATCATCAAAGGCATTTAAAATTTCGCCAAAACCACTTACATTTGCGCTTTGTAAAGAGCTGGTAAAAAAGCTCACATCAGCACCGATCGTGGCTGAAATTTTTAATAATTCATCACTTTTTAAGTTTAGGTTTAGCTCTTTATTTATTAGCGTTAAAAATGCGCTAGCATCGCTGCTTGCGCCACCAAGACCAGCACCGCTTGGGATATTTTTTATTAAATAAATTTGCTTGCTTTTAAAAAATTCATCTAATTTTTGCCTAAAACCAGCCTTACACAGCTTTTCATAAGCTTTAAAAATTAAATTATCTGCGATTTGATTATCATAAATCAAGCCATTTTCATCTAATTTATCAATGATAAAAAGTTCATCATAAAGCCTAGCAAAACGCACAAAACGCGAGCTTAGAGCGTGATAGCCTTTATAAGAGCCAGATTTTATAATATCAGTTATTTTTAAAAAAATATTTATTTTAGCCGGAGCTTGTATTTTAGCGATTATGTGCGGGTTAATTTTATTCATTTTGCTAGCTTAGTAGGTATTTTTTTAGCCGAAAAAGACTTATAAATTTTTCTAAAATACTTAAATTTTCATTTTTATTTGTCAGGGCGGCTTGTTCGTTTTGTTTGGTTATTTCGTTTGTAAGGTTTATGCGAAGGTTTTGGCTGTGTTTTTTGGGCATTTTTAGCGTCATAATGGCAGAGTTGCTAAGATTAAAATTTGTGTTTTGGCAATTTAATTTTAGTGTGGATATGGCATTTGTTTGTTCGTGGTTTTTGGATTTGGCAAGATTGTTGTCGAAATCAAAGCGTTGGATTTTAAAATTTGGCGCATCGATGCCGAATTTTACGCTATTGTTATTGATTTTTACCACGCTAATTTTGATGTTGTCGCCAATTTTTATGCCTTGATTAATCTTGCGCACAATCCACAACATTGCTTATCCTATTTAATTTATATTTAACTTCGCCATTAAAAATTTCAATTATACTAAAAAAATCATCAAATGCTATGAGATAAAGCCCATTTTTTTGCTCTTTGAAATTTTGAATTTTTAGCTTTTTGCCAAGGGCTATGTCGCTTTCATCGCCCAAGTATTCGTTTTTATTAAGCTTTAAAAAATCTAGCGGATTGAGTGCTTTTTCATTTTCATAAAAAAAATCTCCCTCGCTAATGCGTTTTAATGCGCTAAGCGTGGCATCGCAATTTAATTTTTTAGCCAGCAGCTCGGCCCAAGATCTTGCGTATCCGCCATGGCTTAATTTTAAGCTAATTGTTAAAAATGGATGAGAATAATTTAAAATTTGGGCGCTAAATACTTGCATTTTTTGAGTTTTTAGCTCAAAATCTATGCCCTTTCTAGCTAAATCATATGCGCGCGCGCCATTTATGTGCTTTGCGCTGTATTTTGGGGGAGTAAATTCTATTTCGCCTATTAATTGATTAGTAAAATTTTGTAAATCTTTAAGCAAAAATGGCTCTAAAATACTGATTTTTTCGATATTTTCATTATCCAAGCTAGCACTTTTTGCCCCTAGCCAAATCGTAGCTTCATAGCATTTTGGGGCTTGGTTTATGTAGTTGAATAATTTTGTATAAGCCCCAAAAGCGATGATTAAACAACCGCTCGCAAAAGGATCTAGCGTGCCTGAAAAGCCCGCATTTTTTACTTTGTATTTTTTCTTTAATTGCCCTAAAAATCGGTTTGAGCTGATGTTTATGGGTTTATTTGCGACAAAAAGTCTATTCATTATTTACTCATTATTAAATTTTAATTAAAATTTATTGCTTGGCTTAAAGGTGCGCTAAAATAAATATTTAAAAGCCGTAAATTTTAATAAAAAGAAATTGATAAATTTTGCTGATTTTAAGGCTGTGGCGTGCTGAAATTTTAAACTTTTTGCACATATCCGCTCATAATTTCTTTGATATTGCCGCCAAAATTGATTTTAAGTTTAAAATCGCTTTTTATTTGCGTTACTTCAAGCACTCTGCCGATGCCAAAAATTTTGTGGGTTACTAAATCTCCGCGCTTAAATTCCTTCGTGCTTTCAAGCATTAATTTTCCATCGCTTAGCCCAGATTCAGCCAAAAAGCGCGATTTTTCGGTGCGCAAGGCTTTGCCTCTAAGAAGTCTGCTATTTGTAAAGCTTAGATTTAAATCGCTTTTTGCCCTTGTGATGGCTACATAAGCAAGGCGGCGCTCTTCTTCTATATCGGTTTCATCGCCTGTAAGC
Source organism: Candidatus Campylobacter infans (assembly GCA_009827235.1). Classification (GTDB taxonomy): domain Bacteria; phylum Campylobacterota; class Campylobacteria; order Campylobacterales; family Campylobacteraceae; genus Campylobacter; species Campylobacter infans. The sequence continues at coordinate 7,029 of SPMW01000008.1, forward strand.
GGGAAAATGCCCTCTTCAAGCCCAATTATAAACAAATGCTCAAACTCCAAGCCCTTGCTAGCATGCACGCTCATTAACGATATAGCTTCATTTGTGATATTATCTTGATCGCTTGTAAGGGCGATATCGTTTAAAAAATCCTCTAAACTAAAATTTTGATTTTCTTGTATTTTTTCTAACAACGAGCCATAAAATTCGTCTATATTTGAGCTTCTATCATTGCCATCTGGCATATTTTGGTAGTATTCTTTAAGGTTGATTTTATCTTGTAGCTCTTGTATTAGCTCGCAAGGTTCTAATTTACAAAGCGTTTGTATATCGCTTACAAACTCGCTTAATGCGCTAAAAACTTTCTTGCCTAAGAGATTTTCATCCATTAAGCTTAGAGCATCATATAAGCTTAATTTGCGCTCATAAGCGAATTTTTGTAGCTTAGCAAGCCCAACGGCTCCAAGACCTCGTTTTGGTTTATTTATAATCCGCTCTAAGCTAAAATCATCGCGCGGGTTTAGGATTAGCCTTAAATAGCTAATTATATCCTTAACCTCAGCCCTTTCATAAAATTTCATTCCGCCAACGATTTTATATGGTATCCCAAAGCTAAGCAAACCCTCTTCAAGCGCACGCGAGAGAGCATTTATGCGGTAAAGCACGGCGATCTCTCCGGCATTTTTGCCCATTTTTAATAACTCGCTGATTTTTTTAGCTACATTTACGGCTTCGGTTTTTTCATCTTTACATTCTATTATTTGTATATCTTGGTTTTGGCTTTTTGTGCTAATTAGCCTTTTGCCTAGGCGGTTTCTGTTGTGATCTATTAACTCATTTGCAGCGCATAAAATATTTGCGTTGGATCTGTAATTTTCTTCAAGTTTTACTATTTTTACATTTTTAAATTGCTCTTTAAAATCTAAAATATTTTCGATTTTTGCTCCACGCCAGCCGTAAATGCTTTGGTCATCATCACCAACTACTACTAAATTTTCGTGTATCAAGCAAAGCTTGCGAAGTAGCTTGTATTGAAGTTCGTTTGTGTCTTGGTATTCATCTACCATTATGTATTGGTAGCGTTTTGAAATTTGCTCACAAAGATCTTTGTTTTGTTCTAAAATTTTGTAAGTTAATGCTAGCAAATCATCAAAATCTACTAAATTATTTGCATTTAGCATATCCTCGTAAGCCTTATAGGCCTTAGCGATTTTTTCATAATCTGCTTTTGAGCCTATTAAGCCTGGATTTACTGAGCTTTGTAAAACCTGCTCAGGGCTTAAAAGCATATTTTTATAGCGTGAAATTTCATTTGCTATGATGGCTGATTGCACGCTAGATTCTAAATCTTTAATGATTTTTCTTTTATCATCGGTGTCGATTATTACAAAATTATTTGCTCTGCCTAATTCGCTCATGTAAAGCTTTAAAAATAATAAGCCAAACTTATGAAAGGTGCAAAGCAAGGGATAATTTTGTGATGGGCCTATTAAATTTAGGGCTTTTGCGCGCATTTGCATTGCGGCTTTGTTTGTAAAGGTTAGAGTTAGTGTGCTTAGCGGATCTATGCCAATCTCACTTATTAAATACGCTAGGCGCGTGGTTATTGTGGTTGTTTTGCCACTACCTGCACCAGCTAGTATTAGCATAGGACCATCAATGTGAGTAGCGGCTTGTTTTTGGGCGTTATTTAGGCTATCAAGGATATTCATTTTGTAATCTTTATGTGAAAAATAGGCTAAATTATAGCTTAAAAAGCTTACATAAAGCTTGGTGTTTTTGGAATTTAAGTGATATTTGCCAAAAGTTGCTTGGTTTTTTCATTCATTTTGCTTGGTTTATCGTGGCTTAAATGCGCTATATTAATATCTGCGCTAAATAACAATTCATTTTCGCGCCAAATTTCTTGGTGTAAAAGTGCGCTTGCATTTTTGAGTTCTACACATTTGGTTTTAATATCTAAAATATCGCCTAGTTTTGCGCTTTTAATAAATTTTGCCTTAATATCCCTAACAACAAAGCAAAATCCATCATTAAAGGGCTGAGAGTTTAGCGCGCTAAATACATACTCGCTTCTAGCGCGCTCGCAAAATTTTAAATAATTTGAATGATAAACTATCCCGCCAGCATCGGTATCATCATAATAAACGCGCATTTTCATCATTTGCCCTTAAAGCTAAGGCTGGCATTAAAACGCAAGAAAAATAATAAAGCCTGAGCTATAAGCATTATTTTCATTGTTATTTCGCTCGCGCTATGAACAGCGGCAAATTTTTCATCTATGCCATCAACGCCTAGCTTGCTAGCTTCGATAATATAAGGCGTAAAATAAAAAGCAAACAAACCAGCCAAGCTTGCAAAAATCACGCTTAGCATTAGGGTGCTAAATTTTAATTTAAAATTTGCTGTTTTAGGATACAGCGCGATTTCACTTATTAAAGCTAGCCCAGCAGCTACTAGCATTAAATAATTTCCCTTTATAAAAACTTGCGTCATTAAAAGCCCGCTTTCAAATGTGCTAAGGGTAGTTTCATCTATATAAAGAGCAGCCCTAAAAATCACCGGCGCGACAAAAGCCCCAGCACAAATCTGCGCGCCGACATTTAGCGCAAGCACAAATAAATATATATTTAATAAAATTTTCATTTTTATTCCTTGTGATTGATTTAAAATTTGGGCGTAATTTTATAAAAAATTATTTATTTTGAGGTAAATTTATGAAAAATATCTAAAATATAGTTACAATTTAATTTTTAATAAAATCACAAGGATTAAAATGCAAGATGAAATTTTAAAATTTTACGAGCTTAGCAAGGCAAAAGTTTGCGATGAAACCACCCAGCTTTTTATCAATTTAGCCCCACAAATACGAGCTTGGCTTAGCAGTGATGAGTTTAGGCAAAATTACTCACACCTTACTTATGCGCCTTTATTAAACCCAAAAAATATAAATTATGAAACAAGCGAGCCAGAGCTTTGTTTTATTTTAAATATTCCCTTACCACCTTTTTTTGATTTTTTTATTTTTGGCTCGCATGGGGTTAGTTTAGAAAGTGCGGTGCCAGGATTTTTAAAGCTTTGTGGGTGTAAATGCGTAGCGCGCGATGGCGAAGATGAAGCAGAGTTTATGTATATTTCTTATTTTAAGCGTTTGGTGCTAGCAAATAAAGCTAAGCAAAATAATGAATGCGTAAGCGTAGCGCTTTTAATAGCTGATTTTATCCAAGATGAATTAAGTGATAAATTTTATGCTCTTGTGCCTCGCGCTAAGACCTTATACATCGTGCGCGATCCTATAACCAATCTCAAAACGCTTTGTAATTTAGAACAACAAGTAGGCGACACAGACGCTAACGATGATGATTTTAGCGAAATTTCAAGCGAATTTGACGAAACCATAAAAACAGCAAACCGCAAAGCGCGCAAGCATTTAGCTTATAGATTTAGTGCTGATCCTTATATTTTAAGCAAGGATTTAATTCAATATTCATTAGAAGTTGATGGTAGTTTAAATATCGGTGCTAGCGCGCCAAGTGCTGATGTGGCGGGGCTTTGGATGCGTGAGTTGTATCAATGCTTTCATGATGGAATGCTTTTTAATGCCTTAATAAATATAAATCAAGTTGATATTTTAATTAAAAAAACAGAGGATTTAATAGGCAAAAACGCTATGCCTACAATGTGCGAGCTTGCTAGGCATTTTGGCTTTTTAGAGCCAAAACCAAGCGATGAATGGTTGTTTAATTTGCGCGTAAGTGATTATAAGGCGCTTTTGCCAGCTATCTTGCTAGCAAATGCTAATGAAAGCTTATATAATGAAAATTCGCTTGGGGGGGGGGGCAAGCATATTAAGCAAAATTTAAGTAAAACCCAGCAAAAAGAAAATAAAGTTTTTTTAATAGATGAAAATGAGTTTTTGCCCGTTTTTATTCATAGTGTTTTTATGGATAATTCGGCCTTTGTCGATATTAGCGAGCTTTTTGAAATTTCAAAGCTTTTTTGCGTTTTGCTAAGCGATACCACAAATGCTATGCGCGCAAAAGATGAAAAAATGCTAGCAAAACTGCGCCCTTATATAAAAGAGCTTTGTGCTTGCTTAGAAAAGCAAAGCCAAATCCAAAAGGCCAAAAAAATAAGCGAAAATGATATTTTAGAATATTTTAAAACACACGAGCAAGAGCGAATGATGTTTTATGGGCTTTTAAAGCAACATTTGCGCGTATTAGGCGCTCTAAGGCCTGATATATTGGCTGGTTATAAATACTATCAGCAATTTTTAAGCTTATGCGAACAAGATAAAGATAAAAACGAATATCGCTTGATTAAAGGGGCGAATAATCGCTATATTTATGCTTTATTTAGCAAAGAACGACTAAGACAGCTTGGTCAAAATTAAAGGAAATAAAAATGTATGAGTTTGCCTGCGCTAATCTTTCATATCCGCAAAGATACAGCTACACGCCTTTTGGCGGATTAAAATTTTTAAATGAATACGCAAATTGTCGCTTGGAATTTTTAGAAAAAATAAAAAAGTTAAAATGTTCAAACAAAAAAGAAATTTTAAATAAAAGCAAAAATTATAATTTTGAATTAGAATTAAAATTTTTTGAAGTTCATAAAAGGCTTTTTGAAAAATACGAGCTTGCCTATAATTTACGCAAAGAGCGCATTTTAAGGGCTAAAAGCAAGGATTTTAATAATTCTAAAAAATCCATCAGTTTTCCTGATGGACAAAATTATAATATCGATAAGTTAGAGGATATTTACAAATACGGAACTGACATTATCAAAGCCTTTGAAAGCAGAAAGTGCTAAGCTAAAAGCCAATTTAAAACGAAGTGAGCAAAAGCCCTAAATCTAGGGCTTAAATGAGAATATCTAGCTTGAGGCCGATTTTAGAATAAGTTGCCTCTACTGTATTAATCATCTTAGCGTTTTCACCACCTTCTTCATTTTGAAAGAGCGTAGCCTTTGTGGATTTGATACTTAGATACTCTTCGCTATATTCTATACTTATAGCCTTTTTCTCTTCTTCTTTTTGCCTTAACCTTTCTTTTTCTAGGGCAACTTGAGCAAAATCAAGGGCTGGCTTTCCGAAAAATTTAAGCCTTGTATCGATAAGCTTACCGCAAACTTCTATAAGTGCCATTTTTAGCTCACCAACGACACAAGCCAAAAGCTTTGCAAGCTGCTTGCTGATAAATGTGCTGATTACCTGTTTGGCAAGCTTTATAATGCCCAGGAGGATAAGCCTTACAACCTAAATAATAGGCATTTCTACCCTCAAACTCATCGCTAGAAAATTCATTTGCAAAAGCAAATGCACCTAAACATACTAATGAAAAAAGAAACTTTTTCACCTCTGCCTCCTTATGAAATAAATTCTTTAAGATATTATGCAAACATCCTACAAAACACATCGGCAAATTTTTAAAAAACTTTAGTCTTTTTGCAAATTTTGCATAAAACGCATTTTAAATTCGCATCCTTTTCCAAGTTCGCTTTTAAGCTCTATGCCTGCTTTATGAAGTTTTAAGTATCCAAATGCCAGTGCTTGCGAGTTTTGGACAAGAGAAATTACACAAGGATTTCACGCTGACACCTTGCCTGCTTTTAGGGGTTCGATTACTTGTTATTATGAAATTTTAGAGCTTGGGCGCATAGGGGTTTGTGCGATGTTTTTAAAAGCTAAGCTTGATTTGGGCGAAATTTTAATCCAAAGGCATTTTAGCATTCAAAATTTACAAGCCTTGCGCGCTAAAAAGCTTAAAAAAATCCCAAAATTAAAAGAGCCGTTTTACAAAATTCACCCCGTGCTAAAAAATATCGCTATTTTAAAGCTTTGTGCTAGCTAAAAGCTGATAAAATGCAAATATTTTTTAATAATAAGGATTAAAATGCAAGATGAAATTTTAAAATTTTACGAGCTTAGCAAGGCAAAAGTTTGCGATGAAACCACTCAGCTTTTTATCAATTTAGCCCCGCAAATACGAGTTTGGCTTAGCAGCGATGAGTTTAGGCAAAATTACTCACACCTTACTTATGCGCCTTTATTAAACCCAAAAAATATAAATTATGAAACAAGCGAGCCAAGGCTTTGTTTTATTTTAAATATTCCTTTGCCACCTTTTTATGATTTTATGATGTTTGGCTCGCACGGGACTGGCTTTGCGGCTATCCCAAAACTGCTAAAACTATGCGCTTGCGGTGATGCTAGCAGAGATGGAGAGCAAGAAAGTTTTAGGATTTATGAGAGTTTATTTGAGCAATTGCTTAAACAAAACGAGCTTAAAAAACAAGGCAAAATTAAGGCTATATCGCTAAATATTTGTGATTTTGCCTTAGATGAGGATAATGAAAAATTGTATTCTTTAATGCCTGCAAAATGCGCTTTGCATATAGTTCGTGATCCTATTAGTATTTTAAAGGCTTTGTGTAATTTACAAACGCCAAAAGAACATTGCGATGAAGAAGCTGATTTTACCAGCTTAGATCAAAACGATAAAATGGTACAAAAAATTAAAAGAATAGGCAAAAAAACGCTTGCTTATACGCTAGATGTAGATCCTTATGAAATTTTAAAAGATAAAGTGCTTTATAGAATCAACACGCAAAATAGCAGGGGGGGGGGGGGACACTTTAAGTATCCAAATGCCAGTGCTTGCGAGTTTTGGGCAAGAGAAATTACACAAGGATTTCACGATGGCTTGCTAGCAAAAGCCTTGGTTAGAGTAGAAAATATTCGCATAATGCAAACAGATGATTTTATGGGCAAAAGGGCATTTTCTACTTTGGAAGCACTAAGTGCTGAGTTTGGTTTTAATAAGCCAGATGATAGCTTATTAGAGCTTTTTCAAGCCAGAGTGAGTGATTTAAAATGCTTTATCCCAGCTTATATTTTATTAAATCAAAATAATTTACAAAAAGACAATAAGGTACAAAGGCTAGGATTTGATGAAATTTTAAGCGTGAAATTAAGCACGAAATTTGAGTGTGAGTTAGATGAGATTGTTGTAGATGGCTTTGCTTTGCCAAGTCCTTTTGTGCTTGTTGCAAATAGCATAAATGATATAGAAAAATTACATCACGCAAGCATCAAAGCACCTTTACAAGAGTATTTGACAAAGCTAACAAAGGCGATTTTAGATCAAGTAAAAACAGAAGATGCTAAAAAAATCACCCAAGAAGATATTTTAGAATATTTTAAACAAAATAAGCAAAGCGCAATGCTATTTGACGGGCTTTTAACCCAGCATTTAAGGCCGCTAAGCAACAATAATGATTTAATTAATTCGTGGGGATATTATAAAGAATTTGAAAAAATCATTAGCACGCATTATGAAAATGACGATACGCGGTTTAGATTGTGCCGTAAAAATGATGATAAAAGCTATGTGTTTATGAAATTTAAAAAAGACGATTTAAAAGGCCTGTGATTAAAATTTTAAAATTATTTTGCTTTGAAAATAAAAATAAGCAAAAGCTTGAAAACAAGAATAAGCAAAAAGCAGACAATTTGGCCTCGCTTTTTATAACGAGACCAAAATTTTAACTTAGATAGCGATTTGGTGCGCTAAATTTTAATGCTTGTGCGCTAGATAAATTTTAATGCTTGCGCCATTTTTAGCAAGAATACATGGTTTTAAACTCAAATGGAGTAGGGCGCGCTTCATATGGCCACACTTGCGTTTCAAACTTAAAATGCTGATAAGTTTGTATAAACTCATCGCTCATAGCAACACTTAGATAATCATTATCGCGTATTAAAGCCTCTAAGCTACCGCGCAAAGTGTGTGGAAACTGCTCTATGCCACGCTCTCTAATTTCATCAAGGGTAAGTTTAAACAAATCCTCATCCATTGGCCCAACCGGCTCTGTTTTATTTTTAATGCCATCAAGTCCTGCTAAAAGCAAGGCACTAAATGCCAAATAAGGACAAGCCGTCCCATCTGGGAATCTAAACTCAGCCCTTGCGCTTTTTGCATTGCTACCATAAGGGATTCTCACGCTTGCGCTGCGGTTTTGGCACGAATAAGTTAAAATGCTTGGTGCTTCAAAGCCAGGGATTAGGCGTTTGTAGCTATTTGTGCTAGGATTTGTAAAGGCCGCTACTGCCCTTGCATGCGCCATCACTCCGCCAATATACCAGCGCGCAATATCGCTAAGTCCAGCATAACCGCTTTCATCAAAAAACAAATTCTTGCCATCTTTCCATAGCGAATTGTGCACATGCATACCACTGCCATTATCGCCATAAAGCGGTTTTGGCATAAATGTAGCACTTTTGCCATTTAAATGGGCTACCATTTTTACTATGTATTTATAAATTTGGACATTGTCAGCTGCTTCGACAAGTGTGCCGAATTTCACGCCGATTTCGCCTTGCCCTTGGGCGACTTCGTGGTGATGCACAAAGGTTTCAATGCCTACTAGGTTTAATGTATTTACCATTTCAGCGCGCAAATCCACCATAGAATCTATTGGCTGAACGGGAAGATACCCGCCTTTTGTGCGCGGGCGATGGCCTGTGTTAAAGCCATCTTTGTATTTTGTAGCATCATTCCACTGACCTTCTTCTGTATCCACTTCAAACATCGCGCAATTTGGCTCATCAATGATTCTCACATTTTCAAAAACAAAAAATTCATTTTCTGGACCACAATAAATATTATCAGCTAGGCCAGTGCTTTTCATATATGCTACTGCTTTTTTTGCTATTGAGCGCGGGCATTTTTCATACATTTGTCCCTTGTAAATATCAAAAACATCACAAATTACTATTATTGTAATATCTGCGGTGAATGGATCTAAAAAAGCAGTTTGGACATCTGGCTTTAAAATCATATCGCTTTTATTTATCGGCTGCCACGCTACTATGCTACTTGCATCAAAAGGAATGCCAGCTTTAAAGGTATCCTCACTAACTGCGCTGATATTGTAGCTTAGGTGATGCCAAGTGCCACGCATATCAGTAAAACGAAAATCCACAAAGCGCACTTCATTTTTATCACAAAACTCAAAGAAGCCCTTTATATCATTAACAAACTTACCCATTTGTATCCTTTCAAAAGTAAAATCGCAAAATTATATCATAAAATTTTATATTTAAGTTTAAATTTATTTTCATTTTAGGGGTCTTTTTTAATTTTTACTTTTTTATTAAAAACTAAGCATTAAAATTTGGCTTATTAAAAGTGATATTTTCGTGCTTGCGCGCTTTTTAGTTTATTATTATTTAAGCGCGCAATATTAAGTTAAAGAAGTATTTGAATTAAAATTTCTTTTTATTTACATCGCTTAAAATATCATCAGCGATTTGATTAACATTTTTTGAAATTTCATTTGTGTGGTTTGCTACATTGACGCTTACTTGCGTGATGGATTCTAAATCTGCGATTATTTCGTTAATTTTAGTGGCATTTTTGGTTTGCTCTTTTATGGATTCGCTCATATCATTTATGCCTTGGACTAAAACATTTACATTCACCTCGATCTCATTTAGTGATTTGCCCGTGCGCTCAGCTAGTTTTCTAACCTCATCTGCCACCACGGCAAATCCGCGCCCATGCTCGCCAGCTCTTGCGGCTTCAATAGCTGCATTTAAGGCTAAAAGATTTGTTTGATCGGCTATGTCTTTAATCACACCTACGATATTTTTAATATCATCTGCTTGTCTTGCCACCTCTGTTGCTTTATCATTTACATCTTGCATGGAAGTGCTTATTTCTTCGATGGCGTTTGTGGATTGTTCTAATGAGCTAGTTTGTGATGAGCTACTATCTAGTAATTTTTGCATTGAAATTTTAAGTTCGCTAGTTTGGGATACTAAATCTTTGGCGTAATTTTGCGATGAGTGGAGCATTTTTGTGATTTCTTCGCCTAAGATATTTGTTGTTAATTCTACGCTACCTTTGGCATTTGGGATTTGTGTTGTAAAATCCAAGGCCTTATAAGATTCAAAAACTCTATTGATTTCATTCATATTAGAGCCTACTTTTTTTTCTAAAACATCTAGCATATTATTTAGTACATTTTTTAGCTCTATTAGGCGCGGGTTGTCTGGATCTTTTATGATTCTGGCTGTAAAATCGCCGTTTTGGACGGCTTTTGCTGTTTGTGCTGATTGGGCAATTGCTAGGTTATCTTGGTTTAGACCTGCTTGAATTTTTTGAATATTTGTGTTTATTTCTTTTGCCATTGCGCCAAATTCATCTTTTGAGTTTAGCGCTTTTATGGTGCTTTGCGTTGAGCTGCCATTTAAAAAATTAAAAAAACTACATAGATTTGATTGTAAAACGCGCACGCTTGAAACTAGATTTGCATAAAATGCTAAAAGCAAAGGCACGCCAATAATGCCAAAACAAACGCTACCTATTAAAGCAGAGTTTAAAAGTGCTGTGTAGATATTATTGACGATGCTTTGTGAAATTTCTTGGGCGTGTTGTGAGAATGTGTCTGTATATACGCCAGTAGATAGCCAGATGTTGTTTGTATTTGGGATTAGCGTTGCGTAGCCGATTTTTTCGGCTGTGCCTAGCGTGCCATCTGGCAAGGGTTTTGAAAAGCTAAAATAAACAAAATTTGTTTGCTTGCTTTGATTTTTGGCTGTTTCAAAAAGCTCGCGCACATAATACACGCCTTTTTCATCTTTGACATTATAAAGCGATTTGCCAATTAAATCTTTGCGCGTAGGATGGGCTACTGGCGTGTATTCTTTATAGGCAAAATAATACCCACTTTTATCATTTTCAAAACGAAACTTTTCAATGCCTTCTGCTATGATTTGGATTTGAGCTTTTTCATCAAGTCCGCGCACAAACTCGCCTAAGCTAAAAGCCAGCGTATCTGTGGCTAATTTTATTTTTTGCTGTGTTTCGATTTTTGTGCTATTAGAGATGGCTTCGTTGGCATCGTTAAAAATATTTTTAGCATAGTGTAATATCACGGCCAGCGCTATCAATAACCCCACTAGCATACCAGCAACTAAAATTATGATTTTTACTTTTAATGAAAAATTCTTATACATAAACCCGCCTTTTTAAAATTTAAAATAAGGCTTGATTTTATAATTTTTTTACTTAAAATTTTTAAAATTTTAAGTAAAAAATGCGCTTTGCTTTGATGAAAATTACGCAAATTAAATTTTAAGCTCTAAATTTTAAGCTCTAAATTTTAAAGCCAGCTATTCTTTCAGGGATTTTAAATATTCTTTTAATTTATCATCGATTTTATAGCTTGGTTTATTTTTGGCATTGTTAGAGTTTAGGGCGTTTTCTAGCTCATCTATGCGCGCAAGCAAATACGCAAATAATTTTTTATCAATATCTGGTAGATTATTTAATGGCTGCGAGCATTCGCCAATGATGCGTGCTGGGCTACCAACAGCAGTGCAAAAATCAGGCACGCTTTTTGTTACTACGCTATTTGCGCCGATTTTACAACCTTGACCTATTGTAATATCGCCTAAAATTTTAGCCCCTGCGCCTACTACTACGCCATTTAGCAAGGTAGGGTGGCGTTTTGTTTTTTTAAGGCTAACTCCACCAAGGGTTACGCCTTGATAAATCAAACAATCATCGCCCACGATAGCAGTTTGACCAATAACCACGCCCGTGGCATGATCTATAAACACACCGCGCCCTATGATGGCACCAGGATGAATATCTACGCGCGTTAGAGCATTTGAAATGCCAGAAAGCACGCGCGCGCAGGCCTTAAAACCTCTAATCCATAAAGCATGACAAAAGCGGTGATTTATCACAGCCCAAACGCCTGGATAGTTAAAGATAAGATCCAAAGCCCCATTATAAGCAGGATCTTTTAGGCGTGGCTGGGCTAAATCATTTTTAATTAAAGCAAAAATTCCCATCACTGCACCGTGCGCAAATAACTATTTGCATTTAAAAATAAATAAAGCTCACCAAGAATTTGCTTTTTAGCATTTTCATTTACTAGATTTGAGTTTTCTATTTGTTTGTTTATTAGGCTTTCGATTTCATCTATATCGTAATCTAAATCATTTAAAATTTCCATAATGCTTTGTGATTCTATAATTTCTTTAATCTCAAAACCATCTTTTGTAGGTATTATCACAGCCTCGCTAGGATGAGCAAAAAGATTATGCTTCATTCCAAGCACCTCTTGATAAGCCCCAACCAAAAAAAAGCCTAGAAAATACGGCTCTTCTTTAACATCTACATCGTGTAAAAATAAAGGATTATTTTTGCTACAAAAGCTAATCTCACCATCGCTATCACAAGTAATATCCCAAATAGAAGCACTAAGCGTTGGGCGTTTGTCTAGGTATTTTAGCGGTGCGATAGGAAAGTGTTGTTTAAGCCCCCAAAAATCAGGCAGACTTTGAAAAATTGAAAAATTTACCAAATATCGCTCTTGCGTGTTGCTTTGTATTCGCATTAAATCCGCATTATCATCAGCACCTAAAAGGCTAATTGTTTTTTTGATGATTAGATGAGTTAAAATTTCAGCATTTGAGCGATCGCACAAATCCACATAACCTAGCTCAAAAAGCGTAAGCACGCTTTCAAGATGCCCTGCTGCATCGTGAAAATATTCTATTGCATTGCTTGGTTTTATGTTGTTGTATAAATCATAAAGCTCGGCAATTAGCGGGGGATTTTGCTTTTTTAGGGCAAGTTTTTTTTCGCTGTATTCTCTGCTAAAAAGCTCTAAAACAGGTGCTGTTAGCACAGCATGACTAGCTGCTACAAAACGCCCACTCTCTACAAAAATATCAGGCTCAGCTTCGCCTTTTTGCACAGCTATGCTTTGGAGTAAAAATACCACATCATTTGCGTATTCTTTAAGTTTGTAATTTTTAGTGTGGTAGTCTTTAAATTGTGAATATTCTATGGCTAAACCACCGCCTAGATTTATGGCTTTTAGGTTTTTTGCTCCCATTTTTCTTAGCTCAGCATAGATATTGCCAGCTTCTAGCAGGGCTTTTTTTAAGGGTTGAATGTCATTTATTTGGCTGCCGATGTGAAAATGTATCATACGAAATTGTTCGATTAGGCCGTGTTTTTTGAGTAAATTCACAGCTTCGATTAGCTCAGTTGAGGTTAGGCCAAATTTTGAGTTTATACCACCACTTTTAGCCCAAATACCGCTACCACCGCTATGAAGCCTAATTCTTAATCCTATGCTAGGCTTTGGTTTAAAGCGAGATTTTGTCGTTTCTATGATGGTTTCAAGCTCGCCAAGGCCTTCTATTGTGATTGTGATATCATGTCCCATTTCAGCTGCGATAAAGCCAAGGTTTATAAGCTCTTTATCCTTAAAGCCATTTACCGTTATAGGTGCTTTTTTAGCATTATAAGCCATAGCTATTAGTAGTTCAGCCTTTGAGCCTGCTTCTAAGCCATAGCCGTGTTTTTGGCCAAAATGAACTATATTTTTAACAAAAGCAGGGTATTGATTTACTTTTAATGGATAAACGGCGTTAAAATTTCCTGAATAATTAAACTCTTTTTTAGCCATTTTAAAGCTAGAATAAAGTTCTTCAAGCTGTTTTGCGATTAAGTGCGGAAAACGCAAAAGTATGGGTCCGCGAAGTCCTGTGGCACGGATTTGCTCTACCATATCTTGTAGGGCGGGCTTGCTTGGCGTATTTAGGCAAATTTTACCTTTTTCGATGATAAAATCATCATTTGCCCATATATTTAAGCCATAATTATCCTTCATCTTTGCTCCTTTTGCTAGTTTTGCTCATTTAACTCGCTTATTAAATCATCAAGTGGCACTTTTTTATCAATTTTATTTTCTAAATTTCTAAGCCAAATTTCATTATTTTTTGCTTCATCAAGGCCTAAGCATAAAAAAAACTTAGCGTTGATTTTATCGGCATTTGCTAGCTGTTTGGCTGGTACTTTAATATCATAAGAGATTAGCACTTTAAACCCAAATGCCCTTAATTGATTTGCCAAAAAGCAAATGTTTTTAAGCAATTTCTCATCTAGCGCGCATAAATAAATACTATCTTTTTGTGCTTTTTCTTCGCTTTTTAAAGCCAAAATCTCCATAATGCGCTCTATGCCCATAGCCCAGCCAACAGCAGGCGTATCGTGGCCTTCTAAATCGCTTATTAATCTATCATAACGCCCGCCACCTATAATGGCTGATTGCGCGCCTATTTCATCGCTTACAAACTCAAAAGCAGTTTTACAATAATAATCCAGCCCTCGCACTAAGTTTGAATCTATCACAAATTTTATACCAGCTTGTCTTAATAAAATTTGTAAGGTTTCAAACTCATTTTTGCATTTATCATTTAAAGCATCAAGCAAAATCGGCGCGCCATTTAGTGCTTGCTGGCAGTTTTCGTTTTTGCAATCTAAAATTCTCATCACATTAGTTGAAATGCGCCTTTTACAATCCATACAAAGTCGCGCGCTTACGCGTTTGGCGTATTTTAAGAGTGCTTCTTTATAATTTTGCATAGAATCTTCATCGCCTAGTGAGTTGATTTTAAGCGTGGCTTTAATATTAAGTGCTTTTAAAATATCACTGGCCATACATATTAGCATTGCGTCTTCATAAACGCTAGCTATACCAAAGCATTCTACGCCAAATTGATGAAATTCGCGTTGTCTGCCACGCTGAGGTCTTTCATAGCGAAACATCGAGCCATGATAATACCAGCGGTAAATTCCGCCCGCTTTATCTAATTTATTTTCTAAAAATGCGCGCACCACGCCTGCTGTGCCTTCTGGGCGCAAGCAAATGCTATCACCGCCTTTGTCGCTAAACTCATACATTTCTTTACCGACTATATCGCTACTTTCGCCCACGCTTCTTTTATAAAGTGCTGTGCGCTCTAAGGTTGGGGTTTGAATGTAATTGTAGCCGTATTTGCTAGCTACTTGCTCGCAAGTGTTTATGATATTTTTATATAAACGCGCTCTATCATCTAATAAATCGTGCATCCCGCGTAATGATGTTATCATTTATAAATCCTTAAAAAATAAAAAGTCGCAATTATCGCAAAATAATCCTATAATTTAAATTAAATTTGCCTATAATTACGATTTTTTAAGGATTAAAATGCTTATAGATTTACACAATCACACCCCGCTTTGTAACCACGCAAGTGGCACGCCACGCGAGTTTGCGCTTAAAGCCTGCGAGCTAGGATGTAAATATTTTGGATTTAGCGATCACGGCTTTATGAATTATGATGTAGCTTATAGAATGAGCAAGGCTCAAATTCCATTTTATCAAGCCCTAATAAATGAAGTGCGTGCAGAATTTTCAAATAAAATGGAGATTTTGCTAGGTTTTGAGGCTGATTTTATGAGCGATAAAAAACTAATGAGTGATGAAATCAATCACGCAAAATGCGATTATTTAATAGGCTCTGTGCATTTTTTAAATACTTGGGGTTTTGATAATCCAGAGTTTATAGCAAATTATGCTAATAAAAATATAGACACGCTCTATGAGGATTATTTTCAAGCACTTTGTGAAATGATAAAGAGCGAACTTTTCGATATTGTAGGGCATATTGATTTAATTAAAATTTTCAACTATCGCCCAAAACGCGATATAAGACAATACGCAAAACCAGCAATCAAGCTAGCCAAAAGCAAAAATATGGCAATAGAGCTAAACACGGCCGGATACCGCAAACCTTGCGCCCAGCTTTACCCAAGCGATGAAATTTTAGAGCTAATGGCTGAAATTGGCGTAAAAATCACCTTTGGTAGCGATGCTCACAGCATAGATCAAATAGGACTAAATATGGATAAAGCCATAGCAAAAGCAAAAGAATTTGGTTTTAATAAAGCAAGTATTTTTAAAAATAGGCAAATGATTGAGATAAAATTTTAAAATTTATTCAGCCAAAAGGCTAAATTTAATTTAAAATTTTCTGCGTTAATTAGTTATAATTGCGCTTTTTTAAAAAGGATAAAAATGAAATTTTATGATTCGCATTTAAAAAAACAAGTAGATTTTAAACCATCAAATGAAGGCGAGGCAAATATTTATTTATGCGGGCCAACCGTTTATGATGATGCGCATTTAGGGCATGCAAGAAGTGCTATTAGTTTTGATTTGCTTAGGCGAGTTTTGCTAGCTCTTGGTTTTAAGGTTCGTTTTGTGCGTAATTATACAGATATTGATGATAAAATTTTACATAAAATGAGCGCAACTGGGGCTAGCTTGGAGCAAATCACAACGCAATATATCGCAAGTTTTGAAGCTGATATGAGTGCGCTTAATGTTTTAGAACCTGATTTTAAACCAAGGGCAACTGAGTATATAAGCGCGATTATTTCATACATACAAATGCTTTTTAAAAATGGTTTTGCTTATGAGATTAAAGATGATGGGATTTATTTTGATAGTGGGCGAGATAGCAAGTATTTAAGTCTTAGCGCGCGAAAAGATGAAAATAAACAAGCAAGGGTGCAAAATAATAATTTAAAGCGCGATGAAAAGGATTTTGTGCTTTGGAAATTTGATGAAAAATACTATGATAGCCCATTTGGCAAGGGGCGACCTGGCTGGCATAGCGAATGCGTGGCGATGATACGAGAGATTTTTGGCAAAAATAGCAAGGGGGATTATGAGATTGACATTCACGCAGGCGGGGCGGATTTGCTTTTTCCTCACCACGAAAATGAAGCTGCGCAATGTCGCTGCGCATATAATAAAAATCTCTCAAAATACTGGCTACATAATGGTTTTGTCCAAATCAATAATGAAAAAATGAGTAAGAGTTTGGGTAATTCTTTTTTTATAAAAGATGCTTTAAAACACGCACCAGGCGAGGCTTTACGCTTTTATTTGATGGCAGCGCATTATAGATGTAATTTTAATTATAGCTTAGATGATTTAAGTGCTGCAAAAAAACGCTTAGATAAAATTTACCGCCTTAAACTGCGCTTAAATGGCGCAAAACCAGATAAGGTAAATGAAAATTTTAAAAATGAAATCTTAACTGCTTTAAGCGATGATTTAAACATTTCCTTAGCTCTTGCTAGCGTTGATGAAATGGTAAATAACGCAAATGCCGCCTTGGATAATGATGGTAAAAATAAAATTTTAAAGGCGCAAATATCGGCTGATTTAGCCTTTGTGGCTGAGATTTTTGGAATTTTACAAACTGATGAAAATGAGTGGTTTAGATGGGGCGTAAGTGCTGCTTTAAAAGCGCAAATAACCCAGCTAATAAATGAAAGAAATCTAGCCAAAACGGCAAAAAATTACGCAAAAGCCGATGAGATTAGAACGCGCCTTAGCGAGCTTGGCATAAGCATTATGGATACGCCATCAGGCGTTAGCTGGCAAAAAGATTAAACCTTTTGCTAGCAACTAAAAGGCAAGATATGAAAAAAATTTTAAGCATTGCAGGCTTAGATAGTAGCGGGGGCGCTGGGATTGGGGCTGATATTAAAACCATAACCGCGCATAAAATGTATGCAATGAGCGCAGTTAGCGCAATCACAGCGCAAAATACCCTGGGCGTGCGCGCAATTATGCAAGCAAGCGCGCAAATTTTAAGCGAGCAAATTAGCGCTTGTTTTGATGATATGGGTGTGGATGCGCTAAAAACTGGTATGCTTTTTAATGCGGAGTTAGTAAATGCTGTAATTAAAACACTTAAAAAATATCAAGCAAAAAACATAGTATGCGATCCAGTAATGATAGCAACAAGCGGAGCAAAACTCTTACAAGATGACGCAATAAACGCACTTTGGGAGCTTTTTAGCATTAGTGATATAATCACGCCAAATTTAAACGAAGCTAGCTTTTTGGCTAAGTGCGAGATAAAAAATCTAAGCGATATGAAAAAAACGGCCAAAGCATTACATACGCGCATTTTAAATAAATCAAACGGCAAGAATTGCGCTGTTTTGATTAAGGGCGGGCATTTAGATGCTTGTGATGTTTTATTTGATGGGAAAAATTTTAATGAGTTTAAGAGCGAGAAAATACACACCAAAAACACGCACGGCACGGGTTGTACGCTTTCAAGCGCGATTGCTTGCGCATTAGCTAGTGGGCTTGATTTGCCAAAATCCATAAGCCATGCTAAAAATTTTGTGCTAAATGCCATCAAAAACGACATAAATATCGGCAAAGGCTGCGGGGCGATAAATCATTGCTATAATATTGAGGCGCCATTTTAAAATTTATTTTAATAAGCGTGTTAGCTTAAAAAGATTAAAATTTACTAATTAAAATTTCAAAATAAAACCAAATTTTAAAATTTATAATTTGCGATTTAAAATTTCAAAAGATAAAAACGCTTAGCAAAATTTGCTAAGCGTGGGGTGAGATTAAAATTTAAAGTTATTTAAATTGAGCTAGGTGTAGAGTCTTGAACGGCGCAGGTATAATCATCACACACTACATTTTTGCTACCGCTTGTGCTAGGCGTTCTTGGTCTAGCATTTAAATCAATGCCGTTTCTTTCTAATTCTGCTTCTACATTTAAGCGCTCAGCTTTTAGCAATTCTCTAAATATTTCAAATAAAACAATTGTATTTTCTTCTGCTGTTTTAAATAATTCTAGCACTCTTGATTTATCACTAACCCCTTCGCTTAAAAGCGCAAGGGCTTTATTGAAGTTATCATGCACTGCTTTATGTGGCTCAGCGATTTTTTCATACATAGATGATTTAGCATAAATTCTGCTGCCTTCATTTGCATACCATTTACCTAAGCGACATTGCGTAGCATCTGGCATTGGATCAAATTTTTTATCAAAAGCTTTAGAATAGCCATTTAGTTTAAACGCAACATGGTCTAATTTTACAAGGTTTGTAAAAACATTATTTGAGATATAAGTAATGCAAGAGCGGATATTTTTAGCTTGTGATATTAGCTTGCCAAATTCTGTGCGGAAATTTTGTATGTGAGCGTTGCTTTCATTGCTTATTCTTTCTACTTCTTCGCTTGAACTAAACATATCGCCACTATTTTGTTTTAATAAGTTTATATTCATTTCTACCTCAGAAGTAGCCTTTTGTGTGCGTTCGGCTAGATTGCGAACCTCATCAGCCACAACGGCAAATCCGCGCCCGTGCTCTCCAGCTCTTGCGGCTTCAATAGCAGCATTTAAAGCAAGCAAATTTGTTTGATCTGAAATATCTTTGATTAAGTTTATCACATTTGAAATTTCATCTACGCTTTTATTTAAGTTTTCAGCATCAGAGCGTGATTTATTTGAGCTTTGAGCTATGCGATTTAAAGATTCTGTGATTTCTTCGCTAATTTGTGAAAGATTGCCTATATCTTTGATGTTATCATTGCTAATGCCTACTGCGCGGTGATTCATAATGATATTTTTTTCTATATCGCTTTGGACATCTTTAATGCATTTGAGCGCGCCAGCATTTAAGCTATCTACGGCTTTGGTAAGAAATTTGCTATCTTCGATATCTTGTGCGTTTTCTTTGGCAGCTTCTATTTGAGCTTTTAATTTTGCGATTTCTTCATCTTTTTTTGCGATGATGGCTCTTTGAGCTTCTAGGTCGTGTTTTAGGCTTTCGATTTGTGATTTATTGCCAAACATATTTTCTCCTTTGTGGTTTTGGATTTAAAATTTTAATTTGCTAATTGTATAAAAAATTTTAAAATTTTAGCTAAAAAAGCTAAGGAATTTTTAATTTTTCATACTCTTTGTAATCTTTATGAGCGATAATCGGCATTTATGCTTACATACTCATGCCCCAAATCGCAACCATATGCTTTATAGCAAGCAATCCCCGTTCCTATGTCGCAAATGATTTTATAGCTATCTTTTAGCATTATTTCATGTGCGGCTTTTTCTCTAATTTCATCTAATTGCGGGTTTTGTGCGTTATAAACAAGCACATCATCATAATATATGCTAAGTTTATTTTCATCGCAGTTAATGCCGCTAGCGCCGATGGTTGAGGCTATTCGCCCCCAGTTTGGATCGCAACCAAAAAGCGCGGTTTTAACTAAAAGAGAATTTGCTAAGGCAAGAGCTGCTTTTTTGGCTTCTTCTTTTGTGGCGGCATTTTGTATCTCAAAGGCGACAACTTTTGTGCTACCTTCGCCATCTTTTACTAAATTTAAAGCCATTTGTAAGCAGATTTGATTTAAGGCAAAACCAAAAGCCTCTTTATCATAGCCCTTGGCTTGTTTGGAGCTTAAAAGCATTATTGTATCGTTTGTGCTAGTATCGCCATCTACGCTTATTGCATTAAAGCTTTGTTCTATGGCGGATTCTAGCAATTCGTGCGCATCTTCATTTGGGATAGGCGCATCAGTTAGTATAAAACAAAGCATTGTAGCAAGTGCAGGATTTATCATACCAGCACCTTTGCAAATGCAGGCTATATTAAAGCTTGTGCCATCTTCAAGCTCAACTTTTAGCGCAATTTCTTTTTTAAAGCGATCAGTAGTCATTATGGCGCGCGCTAAGGCATCGCTATTTTGCGCGTTTAGATTAAAATTTCTAGCAGCGCAGATGATTTTTTCTTTATCTAAGCGATAGCCAATAACGCCTGTTGAACTCATCAGCGGATTTACTAAGGTAAAATTATTAAAATTTGGTAAAGATTTTAGAGCCTTAAAAATTTCATCTATATCGTCTATGCCGGCTTTTCCTGTCATTGCGTTAGCGTTTTTGGAATTTAATAAGATAAAATTTGTGTGTAGTTCATTTTTGTAAAAGTCCGCGTTTTTCTGGCTAGTATTTTGGATGCTATCAAGGTTTAGATTAAAGGTTTTTTCAAAATGCCTTATTGGCGCAGCTTTAAATTTATTTCTAGTAAAACGCGCCCAAAGGCTTGCGTTTTGGCTGGCTCTTATAAAGCCTAAGTCATTTTGCCCGTCTTTTTTAAAACCCGCACTAAGCCCATCAAAGCTAAACCCAGCCACATTTTCTAAGCCATTTTTTAAAGAAATTATTTTAAACATTTTTATCCTTATATGTAGCGAAATTCTTCTGGTTTGCGCTTGCTGTAAATTAAATGCTTCGTAGCGCGTATGCTCTCAGCCGTGCCAATTACTAAAAGTTTTGAGCCTGTGCCTATTAGAGTATCGCCTTTTGGCATTGGTGTGAATTTGTTATTTTGATCTCTTATGCCGACTATATCAGCGTTTGTAATGCTTCTTAAATGCGTTTCTTTAATGCGTTTAAAGCGCATCCAGCTAAGATCTGGCACTTTTATTTCTTCTATATCAAGTGGGGAATTTTTATCATAGAGAAATTTTTCAAGCATATTTTCCATATCTGGGCGCGCACTTATGGCGCTTAGACGCTGTGCTACTAGTTTTGTTGCTGATACTACGGAGTTTGCTCCAAGTTTGGTTAGCTTTATGGCATCATCATCGCTGTTTGAGTTTGTCATTATAAAATAGGGTTTTCTGCCAAGCTCTTTTTCATATAATCTCGCCGTGGCTATCATAGCGATATTATCGGCTATATTATCGCTTAGGGTGATTAGACCTTTTGCGCTTGAAAAATGAGTTTTTAAAAGCGCTGTTTGCGTGTGTGGCTCGGCGATTATGTAGTAAGGATATTTATACTGCTCAGCTAAATCGCTAAGGTGGGCTGAGCTATCAACTACTACAAAAGGTATGTGATTTTCTCTAAATTGCTTGCTTAATTCTATTGTGTAGATATTGTGATAGCAAATTACAAAGTGGTTTTTAAGGCTTGCGATTTTATAAAGCATCGAACGCTCCTGTAAAATCTGTGCGAGAGTGCCTTTTTTTAGCACTTCGATAACTATACCCATTGAAAAGGTAAAAGCAGCGAAGCCGACTAAAATAAAGCAAATCGTAAAAATACGCCCAGCAGGGCTAATGGGCGCTACTTCTGTAAAGCCCACCGTGGTAAAGGTCATCCCAGCTTGATAAATCGCATCAATTAGGGAAAAATTATCAATCAGCACATACCCAGCCGTCCCAAAAAGCATCATCACTACGATGAATATCAGTGGCAAGCGAAAAGGGCGTAATTGCTCGTAAAGCTCACTGCTAGTGCTGTATTCAGGGGAGTTTATGCGCCAGTTTAGAAACTTAGCTAGTCTTTGTCCTAGCGTCATTTTGAGATGCTTAGCTGTTTTGTAGTTTTTTCATAGTGCGAAGTGTGCTAGCGGCTACGCGAATGCGGCGAGTTGTGCCGTCTTCTAATTTCACGCGTATGCTACGAAGGTTTGGCATAAAACGGCGTTTTGTTTTATTGTTAGCGTGGCTTACATGATTGCCTACCATAGGGCCTTTGCCAGTAATAGCGCATACTTTTGACATTTTTTATCCTTGTTTATAAATTAAAGGCGTGATTGTAGCTAAAAGAACTTAAAAACGCTTTAAAATTTTATATCTTTTATGCCATAAAAACAGCGTTTTTAAGTTTATATTAAAATAACAGAGCGTAAATTTTATGCTTTATAAATTCTAAATTAAACATAAAATAAAATTTTAATTTTTAAATTTTAATTTAACAAATTAACCAAAAATTCCCGTAGAAATGTATCTTTCGCCTGTATCATTTAAAAAGGTTAAGATTGTTTTATTGGCGTTTTGGCTTAATTTGGCAAACTCACTAGCAGCAAAGATATTTGCTCCGCTTGAAATACCAGCTAGCAAGCCTTCTTGTCTGGCTAGCTTTTGCGTGGTGGCGATAGCGTTTTCGTTTGAAACCACAAAAAACTCGTCTATAACACTTTGATCAAGGTTTTGAGGCACGAAATTTGCGCCTATGCCTTGAATGGCGTGAGCAGCGGCATAGCCTTGGCTTAAAAGCGGGCTAGCTTGTGGCTCTACTGCGATAACTTGGAGATTTTTGATGTGTTTTTTTAGCTCTCTTGCGGTGCCGCTAATAGTCCCGCCAGTACCAAAGCCAGCGATTATTATATCGATTTTGCCATCGCTTTGTTCTAAAATTTCTTTTGCTGTGGTGTTTTCGTGGGCTTTTGGGTTATCTGGGTTATTAAATTGACTTGGGATAAAGCTATTTTTTATTTCTTTTGCTAATTCATTTGCCTTATCAACCGCACCTTTCATACCTAGTTTTGGCTCAGTTAGCACAAGCTCTGCTCCATACGCAAGTAAAAGTTTTTGTCTTTCTAAACTCATAGAGCTTGGCATAGTAAAAATCGCGCGCAAGCCATAAGATGCTGCTATCATCGCAAGCCCTACGCCTGTATTGCCACTGGTTGGCTCTATAATCACGCTATTTTCGTTTATCGCACCTTTTTTAAATGCTTCATTTATCATATTTAGGGCGATTCTATCTTTGATTGAGTGTCCTGGGTTTAAAAATTCCACCTTTGCTATTATTTTAGCCTCTTTACTAAAAGAATTTATGCGAATTAAAGGAGTTTTGCCTACTAATTCGCGCACATTATTTGCAATTTGCATTTTTAATCCTTAAATTACATAGTTTAAATACGCATTAGCTTCTTGCTTAAAGGCTTCAAAGCTACTTAATGGTTTATTAAAAAGCTCTTTTAATTTTTCATCATATTCTTTTATAAAAAGTGAATATGGCGTGTTTAGAGTAATTCTGCTTAGCCCAAAATCTTTTTCTAGTAAATTAAAAATTTCATAATAGCTAATTTCGCTTAGCGGCCTAGATAAATAATACCCGCCTTTTAGCCCTTTTATGCTAGCTATTAGGCCAGCACTTCTTAAATTATTTATAATTTGCTCTAAATAATTTTTGCTAACATTTATATTGTCTGAAATATCTTTTAGGCTTATTGGTGAGCTACTATTGCCTTTTGAAATTTCAAAAATGCATATTAGGCCATAAACGCCTTTTGTGCTAAGCAGGCTCATAGTTTTGCCTTTTTGAATGCCTTTTGTAGATCTAGTATTAAATCATCTACATTTTCAAGTCCTACGCTTAGGCGGATTAGTCCTGCGCTTATGCCTGCGTTTTTAAGACCATCGGCATCAAGTTGAGAGTGAGTAGAGCTTGCTGGGTGAGTGATGATGCTTTTTGAATCGCCTATATTGACGATTACGCGGAAAAGCTCGGTGGAATTTACTACCTCATTTGCTAATTCTTTGCTTTCAAGCTCAAAGCTTATAAGCCCGCTAGCTAGGCCGTCTGTGAAATTTTTACTTACATATTCATAATAAGGCGAGCTTTTTAAGCCAGGATAATTTACGGCCTTTACGCCCTTTGTGTTACTTAAAAACTCAGCGATTTTTAGCGCGCTTTGGCTTATGGCTTTTATGCGAACGCTTAGGGTTTCAAGGCCTTGAATTAACTGCCAAGCATTAAATGGGCTTAAACTAGCGCCTATATCGCGCAATAATATGGTTTTAATGCGAATTGTAAAAATATCAAAATGCTCCACTAAGTTTGCAAAAACTAAGCCGTGGTAATTTGCTTCTGGCTCGTTAAACAAAGGATAGCGCGGGTTGTTGGCTAATTTTTTGTTTGTGCTTTTTGCGCTCGCGATTACGCCTCCAAGCACTGCGCCATTACCGCAAATGTATTTTGTCGCGCTATGAACGCTGACATTTACGCCGTGATTTAATGGTTGGTATAAAATCGGCGTGGCTACTGTGTTGTCTGTGATTGTGATTATACCGTGTTTATCGGCGATTTTGACGATTTCTTGTGTGTTTGCGACAGCAATTTGCGGATTTGATAAGGATTCAAAAAAAATCGCCTTGGTTTTAGCATCTATTAGGCTTTCTAGCGAGCTTGGATTTTCTACATCAAAGATTTTTGCGCTAATGCCAAAATTTTTAAGCGTATTGCCCAAAAGTGCGGTGCTACCGCCGTAAATTTTATTTGAGATAATTATATTATCGCCTGCGCTTGCAATATTTGCTATGGCATAAAAAATAGCCGCTGAGCCAGAGCTAGCACTAATTGCACCCGCTGCGTTTTCAAGCGCTCCAACTCTTGCTTCAAATACATCGACAGTAGGATTTGTAAGGCGAGAATAAATCGGGCCAAGTTCTTGTAGGGCAAAGCGAGCCGCCGCTGTTTGGCTAGTGCCAAAATCAAAGGCATTGCTAAGATACAATGGCACAGCAACTGCGCCATTTTGCTCTTTTTGAGAGTTGTAGCCTGCGTGTGTGGCTAGGGTTTCTTGGTGTAAGTTTTGCATGGTTTGTCCTTTTTTTGAAATTTAAAGCGAATATTAGCAAGAAAATTTTTAAATGTCAAGTATTTTAACTAAAATTATATATTTTGTTTAAAAATATTATTATACAATGATTTAAACTAAAAGCATTATTAGAATATACTTTTTAAATATATTATTTTTAATGTAAATTAATTCCTTTTTATCAATAGAATTTAATAAAAGATATTTTGCTTTAAAGTAGCGAAATTTTAAAAGATGATATTAAATAAAATTTGATAAAATACGCGCATGCAAAATGAAAAATTTATGAGAGTTCGGTATTTACGCGCTTTGGAGCGTTTTAGCATGGATATTAGCAAGGCTATTAAAAAAGAAAATTTTGATGAATTAAAATTTCAAGCCTTAGTAGAAAAAAATACACAAATTTTAAATAAAATCCCAAGCGTGAGCTTGCATTCATCGTATTCAAAGGCGCTTTTAGCCTTCGTTAATATGGCTGGTGTTTGCTCGCGCGCTGAGCTTTTAAAGGCCGCAAACGCGCTTGATAAGTTTAAAAAAGCCAAAAATTATAAGCGCGATAAAAATGGCGAGCAAGATTATTAATAAAATTTTAATAATATTTAAAGGAATGATATGAAAAAAATTTTAATGATTGAAGATGATTTTGAGCTTGCAGAAATTTTAAGTGAATATTTGGAGTTAAATGAGTTTAGGGTTAAAATTTGTGGCGAGCCATATTTAGGGCTTAGTGAATTAAATATAAATACTTATGATTTGGTGATTTTAGATCTTACCTTGCCAGGGCTTGATGGGCTTGAAGTTTGTAAGCAAATACGCAAAAAACACAATGTGCCTATTATTATTTCAAGCGCGCGCCACGATTTAGATGATAAAATCACGGCTTTTGATTTTGGCGCGGATGATTATTTGCCAAAACCTTATGATCCAAAAGAATTGCTAGCGCGCATCAAAAGGCATCTAGCGCGCGTAAATACCGATGAGGGCGCATTTATCGCTCCAAAAAATACCAAAAAATCGCTAGTTTGTGATGAGTTTGCACATATTATTAAATTAAACGGCTCTGCGCTTGCATTAACAGCAGCAGAGTATGATATACTAGCATATATGCTAAAAAGAGAAGGTGGCGTGATTCGCAGGGAGGAATTTATTTATAATTGCGATGCCATTAGCCTAGATAGCTCGCCAAAAAGCATAGATGTGATAATCGGGCGCATTCGCACGAAACTAGGCGAGGATCCCAAAAATCCGCGCTTTATTCACGCAATTCGCGCTGTTGGCTATAAATTAGAGCAGTAAATTTAAAATTTTATAAATTTTTAATCAGCGCGCATTTTAGCGCGCATTTATTTTATTAGTATTTAAAATTTATTAAAATTTTACCAATTTGTATCGAAGCCACTTACTATAATCTCGCATTCATCGATTATTTCATCATCGCCTTTTGCGCACATATTTTTGATGGAGGGAAATTTTCTTAGCATTAAACAAGCCGCATCGTCTTTGTTGGCCGTTTGGCTAAAATCTATAATGATTTTTGAAGCGCGCGCTGGGCTTGTGGTATCTGCGGCATCACCTGCGTTAATCACTCGTATTTGAGCGCAATCTCCGCCTTTAATTTTTAGCACTCCGTTATTTGCGTTTAGGGCTACGATGGCTCGCGTCATATCGTGGATATTTGTTGCAAATTTGCCATTTGCGGTGTAATAAGTGCTAATATCGCTTATAGCAGTTGTTAAATCAGAAGCTGCCTTTACGACCTCTGCATCATCTCTTGTTGCGGCTAATTTTGGCAAAGCCACAGCAGCCAAAACTCCCAAAATCAAAATCACAAAAATTAGCTCAATCATTGTAAAAGCTTTTTTCATGTAAATTCCTTGTAAATTTTAAATAAATGATTGTTAAAAATGTAAAATTATAGGTATTGTGCGGTTAAACAGAGCTTAAAATTTTAACATTTTTACTTAATATTTAAAAAATAATTTTTAAATATTATAAAAATATTTTAAGTTTTACTTGAAATTTAGCAAAATTTAAGACTAAGCAAAAATGACTTTATAAATTAAAATTTGTGATTAATTATTTATTTATAAAGCGTTTCATAAAGGATATTTGTTAGTTCGGCAATGCCGGTTTTTTTAAGGGTTGAGATTAAAATAGCGTTTTTATCGTGCGCTTTTAATTTGGCACGCTCGCTTTGGTTTAGTTTATCAGCCTTTGTGTAAATGCGTAAAATGCGCTGATCTGCACGCACAAAAGAGGCTAAAAACTCGCCCAGTTCATCATCGCTAGCAAGATTAAAATGCCTGCTATCAATTAAATGCAAAAAAGCGCGGATATTTATGCGCGATTTTAAAAACTCGCTTAAATTGCGTTGCCATTGTGCTTGCATAGCCTTGCTAACCTTAGCATAACCAAAACCTGGCAAATCCACAAAAACCGCCTCGCCATTTACCTTAGAGCCTTGAAATTCCCCGCCAAAACGCACTTTAAAAAAATTTATCAGCCTGGTTTTGCCAGGCGTGCTGCTTGATTTTGCTAGGGAGTTTTTTTGGCATAAAGCATTGATTAGCGAGCTTTTGCCGACATTTGAACGCCCTAGGAATGCTAGCTCGCTAAGAGCGTAATCATCGCAAGTTTTAAGATCAGGGCTTGATGCTAAAAAGCACGCATCTATAATGCGCGTTTGATTTAAAATTTTAAAATTTTCATTATTTTGAGCGTGATTGCTGGCTAAATTTTGCGTAGGGTTCATTTTTTATCTTGCATATCAAAAATAAATTTTATAGGCGCACCATCGCCATCAACGCTGTAAGTGCCTTTTTTTTGATTGATGGTGATTTTATTGCCGTAAAGCTTTTTATCTGTGTCTATTTCGTGTAAATACGCCTTGCCACTTAGAATGTAGATTTGCGATGCTGGCTCGTAGCTAATCTCATCGCTACTGCCATCATAACGCTTGCCTTTAAGCTCTGCTTTAAAGCGCGCATTGCCACTGGCTGTGTATTTGATAGGTTTTTTGTTTTTATCAAAAAGTATTTTTGCTTTGTTTGCTTGAAGGGTGTCGTATTTGCCATTTTTTATGGTTACATTGCCATTAAGGTTTGCTACAAGCGCGTTTTCATCGCCATCAAAGCTATCTGCTGTGATTTGGACTTGCTCGGCAAAAAGCCCTATAAAAAGCAAGCCAATAAATAAAAGAAATTTCATTTTTGTGTCCATCCTTGCACGCCATTTGCGTGCATTTTCTTAGTTGTTAGATTATATTTGCCGCTACTTGCGTGCATTTTGCTAGTGTTTTGCTCTATATCAAAGGGTTCTGGTGCGGTTAAAATTTTACTTTCTTTATCGAAAATTAGGCTATTTGAGCTGTATTTTAAACCGCTAGTTTTGTTTTGGTATTTGGCATTGCCTTGGAGGTGTGTGATATTGCCTTCTAGGCTTGCTTGATCTGCGCTAAGCTCGTGTAGCTCGCTATCTGGCGCATATAAGGCCCAAAACTTACTTGCTATATCTTGCTCTTTGTAGCGCGTGATATTTTGTGCGCCGTATTTAGCGTAGGTTTTGCTGGTGTTTAATTCTATGATTTGAACATTATTTGCTTGCATATTTGCTATGCTGATATTATTTTTATCTATATCAATTTCAAAAGGATTATCAAGCATACTAAAAACCACGCTAACGCTAAAAAGCGTTATAAAAAAATAAAAAATTCTAATACTCATCTTATAAAAATTTGGCTAAAAAGCTTTGATAATCTCCGTTTTTTTGCATAATAAGCTTTAACATCTGGCGAATTGCGCCATGCCCGCCTTTTTTGCTTAGGATGATATCTGCGCATTTTTTGGTTTCTTTTATGGCGTCTTTTGGCGCAAAGCTCATTTTCACGGCTTTTAAAAGCTTTATATCGTTTAAATCATCGCCTATGGCAGCAGCATTTTGAAAGCTTAAATTTTCTTTTTTTAAAATTTCTTTTGCGATTTTTAGCTTATCGCTAACGCCTTGAAAGCAATATTTTATATTTAATTCAGCGCATCGATTGGCTACTATTTGTGAGGTTTTGCCTGTGATTACGGCGCTGATGTAGCCTAGATTATTGCATTGTTGTAATAAAAAGCCATCTTTTACATCAAAGCGTTTAAGCTCTTCATTTGCATTGCCTTTATAAATAGCACCATCGCTCATGCACCCATCAATATCTAAAAAAATAATCTTAATCATAATACGCCTTTTGTGCTTGGGATTAAGGCTCGTTCATTTTGGCGTAGTGCACGGCGAAGTGCGATGGCAAGGGCTTTAAAGCAAGCTTCTGCTATGTGGTGAGCGTTTGTGCCTGAAATTTTACGGATATGTAAGCTGATTTTTGCATTAAAACAAAACGCGCGCATAAACTCTTCAACCAACTCACTATCAAAATTTCCAATCTTATCTTTCATTGGCACATCAAAAACCAAAAAGGCGCGATTTGATAGATCAAGCGCGCATTGAACAGCTGCTTCATCCATCACAGCTATGCCATCGCCAAAGCGTTCTGCGTTTTTAAGTGGGTAGATTGCTTGATTTAGCGCCATTCCAAGCACAATCGCGCAATCTTCTACGCTATGATGCCCATCAACTTCTAAATCGCCCTTGCAAGTTAAAGTGATATCAAAATAAGCGTGCTTACAAAGCGCGTGTAGCATATGATCAAAAAATCCTATGCCGGTATTTATATCGCATTCGCCCTTGCCGTTTATATTTAGGCTTAATTTTATATCGGTTTCTTTTGTGCTTCTAGTTAGTGTTATCATTTTTGCTCTTTTGAATTAAAATTTTAAGCGTAATTAGCTAAATTATTCTCTTACTATAAATGCTCCGCTTAAATCCGCATTAGCTTTTATAAAATCCTTTGCTTCTGCTTGGCTTCTAAATCCTGTTAAAAATACGCGATGTAGGTTATTTTCATCATCTGTGTAGCTTTTGATTATTGTTTTATAACCACCGCGGCCATTGTATTTTTGCTGGTAGGTTTTAGCTCCGGCTGGATTTTTAAATGCGCCTATTTGGATCATAAAAGTACCGCCACTTACCCCTGCTGTGCTTATTACGCCCACTCCGCCAAAATCATCAAATTTTGAGTTTGTGTTAGGATTTGTGTGAGCGCTCCCATTGCTTTTTCCATAAGCGCTAGTATTATGCCCGCTATAATCGCCATAAAAGCCTACTACTTCGAGCCTTACAGGGGCTGTGCCACTACTTAGCATATCGATTTTATTTGCTGCACTTTTGCTTAAATCAATTATTCGCCCCGCAACAAAAGGCCCACGATCATTTATGCGAACTTGCGTGGTGCGATTATTTCGTAGGTTTGTAACTTTTATTATGGTATTCATCGGCAAGGTTTTGTGCGCTGCTGTCATCGCGTACATATTGTAAATTTCGCCATTGCTGGTTTTTTTGCCGTGAAAATTTGGCCCATACCAGCTAGCTATGCCCGTTGCTTGGTCGCCTATATTTACTGTGGTTGGATAGTAGGTTTTGCCGTTTATTGTGTATGGGCGCATAGTGGCTTTTTGGCTAGCGGGGCTTGTGTTTGGCTTGCTTTTAAAATCCCCTGAGCTTGGCGCGTTTTTAAACTCCCAAGCATCATATCTTGGTAATTGCGCCGAGCTACATCCTGCTAGCAAAAATCCGCTAAGTAAGGCAAATATTAAAATTTGATGGATTTTATTTTTTTGGAATAACAAGATTTACTCCTGTGGTTAATGATGTATTTTGCATATCATTTGCTATCATCAATGCTTTTATAGAGGTGCGAAATTTGCGTGAAATATCCATTAAAGTATCGCCTTTTCTTACTTTGTAGCTTCTTAGGCCTTTTAGTGCCAAATACGTGGCGTTTTTAATGGCTTCGTTTTTTAATGCGTCATTTGAGATGTTTGGGTTATTAAATAATCCATAGCCTGAGCTTACTACTTGGTTTAAATCCTCGGCAATTTGTGCTGTGATGATGATTTTGCGCACAAAATTTCTAGTTTCTTTGCTTAAATATCTTTTTTGGGCATTTAATAACACGCGCAAATCATCGCTACCAGCTCTTGTAATAGCCCTTCTAAGCGCGCCCTCGCCGCAGTTATAGGCTAATATCGCCAAATACCATTTACCAAATTTTTCATTTAGCATTTTTAGGTATTTAGCGGCTGCTTTGGTGCTAGCTACTGGATCTCGGCGTTCATCGATGTTGCCTTGGACTTTTAAGCCCATGGTTTTGGCTGTGCGGGGGATTAGCTGCCAAACGCCTGCTGCGCCTTGGCGTGAGGTGGCTTTATTTCTTAGCCCACTTTCAACTACTGCTAAATACAGCATTTCATCAGGGATTTCTTCATCTTTTAGCGCTTCTTGGACTAAAACTATATTGGCGTATTGCTCTTTAATCGCGCGCATTAGATGCTTTTTGTATTCTATGCCTTGTTTTTCTTTTAATTTTAAAAAATCTGGATCTTTGATGTAATGCGGGTCGATATCTAAATTTTTTAAGATATTTATATCTTTTGCGTAATCAATATGCTCGTTAAAATAAGCAAAGGCTATATTATGGGCAAAAAATATTGATAAAATTAGTTTAAAAAATTTCATTTTTATCCTTTCATAAAGCAAAAAGTCTTAGTGCGTTTTGTGTGCTTAAATTTTCAACTTCTTCTAGGCTAAGATTTAAAATTTCACTCATTTTAGCAGCTACAAAGCTAGTAAATGCTGGCTCATTGCGCTCGCCGCGTTTTGGAACTGGGGCAAGATATGGAGCGTCTGTTTCTAAAAGCAAACGCTCTTTTGGGATTTTTGGTAAAATTTCTACTAAATTTTTAGCATTTTTAAAGGTTAAAACCCCGCCTATGCCAAAATAAAATTTAGAACTCAAATCCAAAAAAATAGGACTTGCATTATAGCAATGAAAAACTCCGCCCACTAATTCATTAAAATTTGCCTTAATCATATTAAAGCAATCTTCATTTGCATCTCTTACATGAACTATTAGTGGTTTTTTTGTTTTGATTGCTAATTGAATTTGCGTCAAAAATACCGCCTTTTGCGTGGCTTTGTAATCTTGCGTGTTTTCTTTTGGCAAGCGAAAATAATCTAATCCGCATTCACCAACGGCTACGCATTTTTTATCTTTTAAATATTTTTCTAAGGTGTTTTCATCAATGGCATCGGCATGATAAGGATGCACGCCTGCGCCAAAATAGATGTTTTCATACTTATTAGCAATTTTTTGTGCTTTTGCTAAATCATTTATATTTGCGCCTGGGATGATGATTTTGTCGATATTATTTGCCTTAGCACGCTCTAAAACCGCGCTCAAATCAGCATCAAAGCTAATATCATCAAGATGACAATGCGTGTCTATAATCACAAACTATCCTTAAAATAATCGCTGATTGTAGCAAAGTTAGGCTTAAATGAATATTTATAAAATTTGAAAAAATAAATTTTAAATATAATTTGAAATAAAACTTAATAAAATTTGGCTTATAAATATAGAATTAAGCTAAAAAGGTTATAATTGCGCTTTTTTTCAAAGGACAAAAATGCGAAGCGGATATTGTACTGATATAGATCAAAGCAACATCGGTGCTGATGTGGAGTTGGTAGGCTGGACTAATAGCTACCGAGATCATGGCGGGGTTATCTTTATAGATTTGCGCGATCGTAGTGGGATTATTCAATTAGTATGCGACCCAAGCGATAGTCAAAATGCGCATGAAATTGCTTCAAAAGTAAGAGATGAGTTTGTGCTAAGAGCGCGTGGCAAGGTGCGCGCAAGAAGCGAGGATATGATAAATCCTAAGCTAAAAACTGGCAAAATCGAAGTGGTTGTAAGCCAGTTAATTATAGAAAATGCTGCCGCGCCTTTGCCTTTTGTAATAGGCGATGAGAGCGTAGGAGAAGAAACTAGGCTAAAATATCGTTTTTTGGATTTAAGACGCGCTGGGGCATTTGATAAGTTTGCCTTACGCTCAAAGGCAGCAATAGCTGCTAGAAATGCGCTTGATAGTTTAGGATTTTTAGAGGTTGAAACCCCGGTTTTAACGCGCGCAACACCTGAGGGCGCAAGAGATTATTTGGTGCCAAGTCGCGTTCATAATGGTAGTTTTTATGCCTTGCCACAAAGCCCACAGCTTTTTAAACAGCTTTTAATGTGTGCTGGCTTTGATAAATATTTTCAAATTGCTAGGTGTTTTCGCGATGAAGATTTACGCGCTGATCGCCAGCCTGAATTTACCCAAATTGACATTGAAATGAGCTTTTGCGAGCAAAAAGATGTGATGAAAGTCGGCGAAGCCGTGCTCAAAGATATCTTTAAGGCTTGCGGACACGAGATAAAAACCCCATTTGCCATAATGCCTTATAATGAAGCCATGGAAAAATACGGTAGCGATAAGCCTGATTTACGCTTTGATATGCCTTTAATCGATGTGGCTGAAATTTTTGTAAAATCAAATAATGCGATATTTAGCGATCCGCTAAAAGATGAAAAAGCTAGAAAGAAAAATCGTGCCAAGGCGATAGTAGTAAAAGGTGGCGATAATATTTTTAGCAAGCGTCAAATGCAAAGATTTGAAGAGTTTGTGCGAAAATTTGGTGCTAAGGGGCTTGCGTTTTTGCAAGTTAAGGGCGATGGCGTAGATGAAAATGCGCTAAAAGGTCCGCTTAATAAATTTTTTGATTCAGATTCGCTTGTTAGATTGCGTGAAATTTGCGGGTTAGAAACTGGCGATGTGGTATTTTTTGGCGTGGGCGATAAAAAAACCGTGTTTGATTATATGGGCAGATTTAGATTATTTTTAGCTAATGAATTAAATCTTATTGATAAAGATAAATTAGAGTTTTTATGGGTGGTTGATTTTCCTATGTTTGAGCAAAATGATGATGGCAGTTATTCAGCAATGCATCATCCTTTTACTATGCCAAATAATCCAGACGAGCCGGATTTAGAAGATATTACAAGCATAGCTTATGATGTGGTGTTAAATGGCATTGAGCTTGGCGGCGGTAGCATTCGCATACATAAAGATGATATTCAGCAAAAAGTCTTTAAATTATTGAAAATCAGCCAAGAAGAGCAAAGAGAAAAATTTGGCTTTTTGCTTGATGCGCTTAGCTTTGGCGCGCCACCACATGGTGGTATAGCCATAGGATTTGATAGGCTTATGATGCTAGTAACTAAAAGCGAAAGCATACGCGATGTAATCGCCTTTCCTAAAACCCAAAGAGCAACTTGCTTGATGACAAAGGCGCCAAGTGCGGTTAGTAACGAACAAATGCGCGAACTTGGCATAAAGCTAAGAGAAAAATAATTTTAATGCTTTTTGGCTAAATTTTAAAATTTTAATTTAAAATTTCTAAACAAAGGATCTTAATGAAACAATTGTTTTTAATCATCGGTGCGCCAGGCAGTGGCAAGACGACAGATGCTAGCTTAATCGCTAAAAATGATGAGAGTTTTGCCCATTATAGCACTGGTGATTTATTGCGTGCTGAGGTAGCAAGTGCTAGCGAACTTGGCAAAACCATAGATGGATTTATTAGCAAGGGCAATTTAGTCCCACTTGATATCGTGGTAAATACGATAGTTTCAGCTATTAAAGCAAGCTCTAAGGATTTGATTTTAATAGACGGCTATCCAAGAAGCGTAGAGCAAATGACCGCCCTTGATGATGTGCTAAGATCTCAGCGCGATATAAAGCTTAAAGGCGTGGTAGAAGTAGAAGTAAGCGAACAAACAGCAAGAACGCGTGTGCTAGGGCGTGCGCGCGGAGCTGATGATAATGATGAAGTTTTTGATAACAGAATGCAAGTTTATCTTCGCCCAATCAATGAAATACGCGCATTTTATGAGCGTCAAGGCCTGCTTCATACAATTAGTGGCGAAGCTGGCATAGATGAAATAGTAAGCAATCTAACAAATTTACTAAATACGCTAAAAGCGTAATCAAAGGAGAAAATATGAAAAAGCTAATTTTAGCTGTGGTTGTGCTTTTTGGTTTAACTGCTTGTTCGGATAAAAATTGGGTTCAAAGAGTAGATATTAATAAGCTTGAACGAGGCACCAAGGCTTATGCGATTTGTGGCCAAAGCGATGATGAGAAATATTTAGAGGCACAAATTAACGAAGAATTAAATAAAAGAGGTTATTTTGGCAAAGATGATTTACTAATAAAATGCTCTGTCATACAAAATGATAATATGGCAGAAAGCACGACAAAATCATTTGTATATAATTCAAAAGGCATTCTTTTAGCTAATTTTGAAGCTTATAATTTACATTATGATTTTAGAAGCCAAAGAGGTTTAGGCGCAAATGCAAAAAATATAAGCGATTATGTGATTTATAAATTCTTAAAAATGAATGAAGTTGATAAAGCCAAAAAGCAAGAGCAAAAAAATAAAAAATACCTAAAACCAAAAACAAAGGCGTAAAAATGGATATTTCAAAAATCAAAACCGGGCTAAACCCTGATAAATTAAATGCTGTAATTGAAATACCTTATGGCTCAAATATCAAATATGAAATAGATAAAGATAGCGGCGCTGTGGTGGTTGATCGCGTGTTGTATTCGGCGGTATTTTATCCAGCTAATTACGGCTTTGTGCCAAACACCTTAGCTGATGATGGCGATCCAGCCGATATTTTGGTGCTAAATGATTATGCCTTGCAAGCTGGAAGTGTGATAGCTTGTCGTTTGATTGGTGTGCTAGTTATGGAAGATGAGGCTGGTATGGACGAAAAATTGCTAGCCGTGCCAGTTAGCAAAATCGACCCAAAATACGATAATATCAAATCTTTTACAGATTTGCCTAAAATTACACAAGATCGCATTAAAAACTTTTTTGAAACCTATAAATTACTAGAACCTGGCAAATGGGTAAAAGTAAAAGGTTTTGAAGACGCTAAAAAAGCAGAAGAAATTTTACAAAAAGCTATTCAAAATTATAAATAATTTATGCGATTTATGCAAGCAAGTTTTGCTTTTGGCTTGCTTGCTTGATTATTGCAGGTAAATTTTAAAATTATTTAAATAAAATTTTCAAAATTTAAGTTTATTTTAAAAATTAAAATTTACCCACAAAAAAATTAAAATTTATTCATAAAATATAAAAATTAAAATTTTAATCTTAATTTATAAAAATAAAATTTTAAAATTTAAAACCCGTAAATGCGCTTGGTTTCGGCTTCG
This sequence comes from Candidatus Campylobacter infans, assembly GCA_009827235.1. Classification (GTDB taxonomy): domain Bacteria; phylum Campylobacterota; class Campylobacteria; order Campylobacterales; family Campylobacteraceae; genus Campylobacter; species Campylobacter infans. The sequence goes on from SPMW01000008.1 coordinate 43,312, forward strand.
ATTGGCTTTTTTTGCCCATTTTCATCTACGCTCACATAAGCTACATGCGCGCTAGTAACTGGCAAGCAAACAAACCCGCCATGCTCTCCAACGCGCTCAGCAATAACTTTAACCTCTACTTCAATTGAAGTTTTGCCTACTTTTTGCACCTTTGCATAGCAACTTATTATATCGCCCACAAAAACAGGATTTTTAAAAATTACTTCTTTCATAGAGATTGTTACTACGCGTTTTGGGGCTAGTTCGCGCGCCGCTATGGCGCCTGCTAAATCGATTTGCGATAAAATCCAGCCACCAAAAATATTACCAGATGCGTTTGTATCGCTAGGCATCGCAACTACTTTAATCCTTGGCTCGCTCATATTTTTCATTTTTATCCTTATATTAAAATTACAAAAGAATACATAATTTTAGCATAAATAGCGTAATTTTTTTGCTAAAATCACGCCTAAAATTATGGAGAATAAAATGGATAATTTTAGAGCTTTGAATATTCTTTTAAAGCACCATAGGGTCGAGCTAAATGAGCTTTATTTAGATGATTGCTCTAAGCTAGTAAAAAAAGCACTTAAAATTTGTGAGTTTAAAGATAGCAAAAGCGCGCGTATGGCGGTGCTTAAACGCATTGTGGATTTAAAAGAAGAAGGCATTAGCAACCAAATGCGCGCTCTTAATTTTAGCCCTAAAAAACAGCGTCAAATAAAAGCTAGAATGTATGAGTTTGTAAGCGAGTTTTATATAAATGAGTTTAAAAATATCCTAGCGCGCGCAAAAAATTTAGGTTTATTAAGAAATTATACCTATGAATTACTGCGCGGGGTTCATAAAATCGGTATAGAATTAAGCAAAATACAAATAAAATGGCAAGAATTAGTAATAGATCAAAATCAAAAATATTTTAAAAAAAATTTTTCTAGCAAAAAAAAGGCCTTAGAGTTTATAAGTAAAAATAAACTTTATCAAAAAAATGCCGACAAAACTCGTGCCGATCGTATTTATGGGGTTTTTAGCATTGACGATATGGAAATTTTGCCTTATGCTTTGGCTTTTAAAAAAGAGTTTAAAATTTTAAATGAATGCTTTGAAGATTGCATTAAAGAGCTAAAAAATTGCGAGCAAAACGAGCAAGATCGCGCCTACACAAAATACATAAAAGCCCTAAAAGACGCTTTTTGCGAGTGCGAAAATAAAAAAGTAATTTATGCGTGGCAAGAAGCTGAGCGCGCGTGGATGGATTGTAAAGGCGATATTCAAATTGGCCATTTGCTAGAATACTACGAAGATGCCTACACGCACTCAGTTGCACTTGAATGGGATGTGCGCTTAAAAGATAGCGATTATCAAATAGACCAAGGCCTGTTAAAATCAAATATTAAAGATACTTTTGAGCAAATTTTAAACTCTGCAACTCAAAATTTGGATGAAAGCTTACAACAAATGCGCCTTCTTGTGCATTCAAATATCGATAAAACCCAGCTTTATATTTGTAATCCTTTATTTTATTATGGGGCTGATTTTAATGGTTTATTTTCAGCGCAAGTGGTTCCAAATGATGAAATAGTGAGCAAAAAATACGGCAAGAAAATTTTTGCTTTTGTAGATTTTATACATGCAAGCACAAAAGCTAGGCCTTTTAGTAAGCTTTCAAGCGAAATTTTCGATGAAAAATTTTTAGATTATGAAAGAGAAATTTTATTTAAAAAGCCACATATTTGGAAAAAAGTTTATGAAATTTCTACAATAGGGCATGAGTTTGGGCATATTTTATTTATCGGCTCTGATACAGAAAATGCGATGAATGCTGGCGGGGAATTTAAGTTTATTGAAGAATACAAAGCCACAACAGGTGGGCTTGTTAATTTCTTTTTACACGAAATAGACGCGTTTTGCTTGCCGGTTTTTGCTGAGGTTTTAAGGCGAGCAGTTAGCCTAATCGCATGGCAAAAAATCGATGAATTGTGCGCTTATTATTGTGAGGGCTTGATTCATTTAAGCTTGCTTTTTGATTCTAAGGTGCTTAGCTTTAATGATGAAAAATTGAGCATTGATTTTAGCTTGAATGCTTATAAGCGTTTTAAGCAAGCCAGCTTGCAAAATTATCAAGATCTATGCCAGCATTATATGGACAAGCGCGATGCTAGCGAATTTTTAGCCCGTTTTGTTAGTTTTGATGGAGAGGTTTATTTGCCAAAAGATGAAGAGCTAAAAAATTTTGTGTTGTATTATTATGGTTTATATGAAAAATTAGCAAATCAAGTAGATTTAGAGGCTTGGCAAAAATGGATAAATGCTTAAAATTTTAAAATTTAAGGATAGTTTTGTTAATTGGTTTTCTCTCACATAGCGATATGAGCATTTTTCATTTTCGCTTGCCTATTATGCGCGCATTAAAAAAACGCGGGCATAAGGTTTATGCCATCGCGCCAAATGGAGCTTATACAAAACGCATTATAAAAGAGTTTGAGTGCGTTCATTATGATATTAACCGCGCTAGCACAAATCCTTTGCGTGTGGGGCGCGATGGGCTTAATTTAGCAAAGGTTTTAGCACCATTACACCTTGATGTGCTTCAATGCTCAGCACATAAAAGCAATATTTTTGGGCTAAACGCAGCCAAAATGCTAGGCATAAAGCACGCATTTGCCTTGGTTGAAGGACTTGGCAGCGCTTATACAAGCACTAGCTTGGGTTCTAAAATTTTGCGTTTTGGTATCGAAACGCTTTATAAAAACACGCTAAAAAATGCGAGCGCATGCATTTTTGTAAATGACGCAGATGCTAAATATTTTGCTACCAAAAATCTAATCCAAGCAGAAAAAATTCGTAAAATTAAAAGCGTGGGCGTTGATGCTAGTTTTTTTGATCCTAAAATTTCTAAACCAAGCAAACTTCTAGCAAAATTTAGTGGTAAGAAAATCGTGCTAATGATGGCTAGGGCGTTAAAAGATAAGGGCGTGCGTGAGTTTTATGAAGCGGCTAATTTATTAAAAGCGCGCGATGATGTGCAATTTGTCTTTGTAGGTAGCGAAGATAAAGGTAATAAAAATAGCTTAAATAATGCCTTTTTAGATACTAATGAAAATGTAGAGCATATCGCGTGGAGCGATGAAGTAGCGGGGCTTTTAAGGGCTTGTTATATTTATGTTTTGCCAAGTTATCGTGAGGGTTTTGCGCGCACGATTTTAGAGGCTATGAGCATGGGACTAGCTTGTATTAGCACTGATGCGCCAGGTTGTAATGAATCCGTAATAGACGCTCACACGGGGCTTTTATGCGCTTTAAAAGATAGCGCGGATTTAGCTAGAAAGATTGAAATTTTACTTGATGATGAGCAAAAAACAGCAATTTTTGGCGCAAATGCTAGAAAACTAGTCCTTCAAAACTACGATCAGCCAATTATCACGCAAAAATATTTACAAGTTTATGGCGAGTTTTTTGATGTATAAATTGGCTTTTAAAAGAATTTTTGATTTTTGTGGGGCATTTTTGCTTATAATTATTTTTACGCCTGTGATGATATGGGCGTATTTTGCGGTTAAAAAACATCTTGGGGCGCCGGTGATTTTTACGCAAATGCGCCCTGGCTTGAATGAAAAAATTTTTAAAATTTATAAATTTCGCACGATGAGTGATGAAAAAGATAAAAATGGCGAGCTTTTAAGCGATGAGGCGCGCTTAAATAATTTTGGCAAAATGCTAAGAAGCACCAGCATAGACGAGCTTCCACAGCTTTTTAATGTATTAAGGGGCGATATGAGTTTTATAGGTCCAAGGCCACTTTTAATAGAATATCTAAGCCTTTATAACAAACACCAAAAGCTCCGCCATAGCGTGCGTCCAGGCATAACAGGCCTAGCACAAGTTAGTGGCAGAAACAATATCAGCTGGGCTAAAAAATTAGAGTTTGATAGCTATTACGCCCAGCACCTAAGCTTTTTGCTTGATGTAAAAATCGCATTTTTAACGATTAAAAAAGTGCTAAAAAAAGAAGGCATAAATCAAGATGGTATGCAAACAACGCAAAAATTTAATGGCAATAATTAAAATTTCTTTGGATAAAAAATGAAAATAATTTATTTATATGGAGCTAGCGGGCATGGTTTGGTGTGCGCTGATATTGCAAGAGCTTGCGGGTATGATAAAATAATATTTTTAGATGATTTTAAATATCTTAAAGATAAGCAAATTTTAAAATTTGATGAAAAGCTTGAAAAGCACGATATATTCATTAGTATAGGCGATGCAAAAATAAGACAAGAATTATTTAATAAGGTTCAAAAAGCTGGCTTTAATGTGGTTAGTTTAATTCATAAAAGTGCGGTTATTTCAAGCTCGGCTAAGATAGGCTTAGGCGTTAGTGTAATGCCAAATTGTGTAATAAATGCAAATGCTTTTATCGCTGATGGAGTGATTATAAACTCAGGCTCCATAATAGAACACGAATGCCAAATAGGCGCATTTTCGCATATTTGCCCTGGGGTAAAAATTGCAGGCGCAAGCAAAATCGGCGCGCGCGTATGGCTAGGCATAGGATCAAGCGTAATTCAAAATTTAAACATCGGCGATGACGCATATATCGGCGCTGGTAGCGTTGTGGTAAAAGATTTGCCAAGCAAGGTTAGAGCCTTTGGCAATCCTGCTAGGGTGCGTTAAAATTTAAAATTTTAATAAGGATAAAAATGCAAAGTTATGATGAGAGTTTAAATGCCTTGCTTGAAAATGCCAGTGCGTTTAGATTAAAGCAAAGAGTAGGGCTTGATAATGCGCTGGGGCGAGTTTTGAGCGATGAAATTTATGCCAAAAGCGATTACCCAAGCGAGCCTATGGCGGCAATGGACGGCTATGCTTGCCTTAGCCAGGATTTAGAAAATGGCGCTAAATTAAAAATAATCGATAAAATTCCAGCCGGCAAGCTACCAAGTGTTAAAATCAGTCCTAAAACCTGCGCTAAAATCTTTACTGGCTCATTAATGCCTCAAAGCGCAAACACGCTAATTCCCATAGAAAATGTAAGCGCAAGTGATGAATATATCGTGGTTAATGAGCCTGTGGGCGCTGGTTTTGCTGTGCGTGGGATTGGCGAGAGTTATTTTAAGGGCGAGATTTTATTTAAAGCTGGCGTTAGGTTAAAATTTAGCGAACTTGCCGTGCTAGCTGAGCTTGGCGAGCATTTTGTAAATGTGCTAGCTATGCCAAAGGTAGCGATTTTAGCAACTGGTAGCGAGCTTGTAGATCTTGGCGTGCATAAAAATAATATGGCACAAATTTATAGCTCAAATACCATAGCACTTGATAGCATAGTAAAAAGCTGTGGCTGCCAAAGCTTGATAATGCCTCTTGTAAATGATGATAAAAAAGAGCTTGAAAATGCGGTCCATTGGGCATTGCAAACTTGTGATATTTTGCTTAGTAGTGGCGGAGTTAGTGTGGGGGATTTTGATTTTATGCGAGATTTTGTGCGCCAAAATGCCAAAATAATCGTAGATAAAGCAGCCATCAAGCCTGGTCGCCATATCAAAATAGCTAAGATGAATGAAAAGTTTATTTTTGCTTTGCCTGGTTTTTCGCAGTCGGCTATGGTTACGGCGATGCTGTATTTTAGGCCTTTTGTGGCAAAAATTATGGGTGAGGATATGAAGTTTTGGCATAAGGCAATTTTACAAAATGATTATAAAAAGCGCAGCGAACTTGAAGAGTTTGTAGCAGCAAATTTAGAATTTGATCAAGCCAAAATTACGCTAAATACGCAAAATAAGAAAAAAGCAAGTAGCGCAGTAAGCACAAACTTAAATCACAACGCGGTGTTATTTAGAGCCAAAAAAGATTTAAAAGTGGGCGAAATCGTGGAGTTTTGCTATCTTTAAATTTTAAAATTTTAATTCTAAAATTTTAAGCTAATGCGCATAATTGCGGACTTTGAATTAGAATTTGTTTAAAATTTTGCTTTATTAAAATTTCAGCTATTTTTAAGATATAAAATTTTATTTATTTTGCTACAATGCGCGCCAAAAATCCAAAAGGGCGTAAATGAATAAATTAATCATAGTAGAATCACCCGCAAAGGCTAAAACCATCAAAAATTTTCTAGGCAAAGGATATGAAATAATAGCATCAAAAGGCCATATCCGCGATTTGCCAAAGTCAAGTTTTGGCATTAAGATTGAAGATGGCGAGTTTATCCCTGAATACCGCATATCGCGCGATCACAGCGATATAGTAAAGCAAATCCAAACCCTAGCAAAAAAAGCTGATGAAATTTATCTAGCAACCGATGAAGATAGAGAAGGCGAGGCCATCGCGTATCATATAGCAATGGCTATTGGCAAGGATCCTACAAGCTTGCCGCGCATAGTTTTTCACGAAATCACAAAAAGCGCGATTGAAAACGCTCTAAAAAATCCGCGCCATTTAGATATGGATAGCGTAAATGCCCAGCAAGCCCGCCGTTTGCTAGATCGCATCGTAGGCTATAAGCTAAGCCCACTTTTAAGCCAAAAAATACAAAACGGCCTAAGTGCTGGGCGTGTCCAAAGCGCGGCATTAAAAATAATTGTGGATAAAGAGCGAGAAATTCAAGCCTTTGTGCCGATTAAATATTACAGCATTGATTGTGTTTTTAAAAAAGATTTAGATGCTGAAATAATCTCATTTAACGAGCAAAAGCTTGAAAAATTAAGCATTAGCACCGATCAAAGTGCCAAAAATATCGTAAATGCCACGCTAAATGAAAGCTTTAAAATCAAAAGCATAGAATCAAAAGAGAGAAAAGCCAACCCAAATCCGCCTTTTATGACCTCAACCTTACAACAAGCCGCATCAAATCGCCTAGGATACAGCCCTAAGCGCACTATGGCACTAGCTCAGCAATTATATGAAGGCGTTCAAACCGATCAAGGCGTAATGGGCGCAATTACTTATATGAGAACAGATAGCCTAAATCTAGCCCAAGAAGCCATTAAAAGCGCTAGGGATTTTATACAAAAAGAATTTGGCCCTAAATATTTGCCGCCAAAGCCAAATATTTATGCTAGCAAAGCAAAAGGCGCACAAGAAGCCCATGAAGCCATACGCCCTACAAATGTAGCCTTTACTCCACAAATTGCTGCGAAGTATTTAAATGCCGAGCTTTTAAAGCTTTATACTTTGATTTATAATCGCTTTTTGGCTTGTCAAATGAGCCAAAGCATAGTAGAAAATCAAAGCATTATCATAAGCTCAAAAAGCTGTCAATACCGCCTAAGCGGACGAAAAATGCTTTTTGATGGTTTTAGTAGGTTGTGGGAGAGTAGCGAAAAAGATAGAATTTTGCCAGCATTAAAAATAGGCGATGAAATGAGCGTGCAAAAATGCGAGTTTAGCGAAAATTTCACCGAGCCACCATCAAGATATAGCGAAGCAGGGCTAGTAAAAAAGCTTGAAAGTTTGGGCATTGGGCGACCTAGCACCTATGCGCCTACTATTACCTTGCTTACTAGCCGCGAGTATGTAAAAAGCCAAAATAAACAATTAATCCCAGAGCCAATAGCCTTTAAAATCACAACTATGCTTGAAGAAAATTTTAATGATATAGTAGATAGCGATTTTACTAGCAGGCTTGAAGAAAAATTAGACGACATAGCAGAAAAAAAATGCGAGTGGCAAACAGTGCTAAATGAGTTTTACACACCTTTTGATGCTAAAATAACCTCAGGCAAAACAAGCATAGCAAGCCAAAAAACTAGCGAGTTGATAGGCGAAAAATGCCCTGAATGTGGTAAAGATTTGGTTAAAAGAAGCGGTAAATATGGAGAGTTTATAGCTTGTAGTGGTTATCCAAAATGCAAATATTCACGCAATATCCAAAACCCACAAAATAGCGATGATAGCCAAAATGCGCAAAAACCAGCCAAAAAAGCATTAGTTAGCATAGGCGTGGCTTGCCCTAAATGTGGCGAGGGCGATGTTGTAGAGCGTTTTAGTAAGCGCGGTAAATTTTATGGATGTTCGCGTTATCCAAAATGCGATTATGTTAGCAATTATGCTCCAAGCGGAGCAAATTGCCCACAATGCTCTACTATGATGGTGCTTAAAAAGCTAAAAAAAGGCGATTTTAACGAATGTCCAAGTTGTAAATATAAAATACAAATAAGCCAAGATTAAGGTTAAAAAATGTCAAAAAAAATAATGTTATGTGCGATTTGTAATGTAAGTAGTGGTAATTGCGCTGAAGATTGTGCTTATTGCACGCAAAGCGCAAAATATGGCGCAGATATTAAAAAATATCGCCAAAAAAGCATAGATGATATAGTAAATGAAGCCAAAATTGCCTATAAAAATCACGCTCTTGGCTTTTGTCTTGTTACAGCAGGCAAAAAGCTTGATGAGCGCAAGCTTGAATACATCTGCCTTGCTGCGCGCCAAATACAAAAACAAATCCCAGAGCTTATGCTAATAGCCTGTAATGGCATAGCTGATTATGAAAGCTTAAAAGAGCTTAAAAATGCTGGAATTTTCAGCTATAACCATAATTTAGAAACTAGTGAGGGCTTTTTTGATAAAATTTGTACCACGCACACTTGGCAAGATAGATACAAAACAAATGAAAATGCCAAAAGAGCAGGTTTAATGCTGTGTTGTGGCGGTATTTACGGGCTTGGCGAAGATGAAAATGAGAGAATTAGTTTTAGAAAAAGCCTTGCTAGCCTTGAACCTTTTACTAGCCCTATAAATTTTTACATTTCAAATCCTGCTTTGCCTATTAGCGTGCCACGCTTAAATGCCGATGAAGCCCTAAAAATCATAAGAGATAGCGCAAATGCTATGCCAAATACACGCTTTATGGTAGCTGGTGGCAGAGAGTTAATTTTAGGCGATAGACAATATGAAGTGCTAGAAAATGGCGCTAGCGCAATAGTTATCGGGGATTATTTAACCACCCAAGGCGAAGTGCCAAGCAAGGCGATTGAGAGCTTAAAAAATCTTGGTTTTGAGTTTATGGATAAATGCGAGCATTAGTGCATAAGCTAGTTTGGCTTTAAATTTTAAAATTTCTTAAATTTTAATATTAATTTTTAGTAAAAATAGCTTGTTTTGGGCTAAATTTTAAAATTTGGCTAGTAAGGGTTTAAAGCTTAATTTAAACATCGCTTAAAGAAAAAACTTTACAATTTCAACTCAATTACGGAGCAAAAAATGAAAAAACTTTTTATGGCGTTAATTGGCGTTTTTGCGCTGTTTTGTGGAGCTAGCGCAAATGATGAGTTTATGCTTGAATGTGCTAACTCATACAAAAATGTGCTTAAAACTAATAAAATCCCAAGCCAAGAGATTGTAAGAGCAAGCCACGCTATAATCATAATCCCAAGTTTTTATAAGGGCGGATTTTTCATAGGCGGAGCCGGTGGCAAGGGCATAATGATAGAAAAAAACGGCACAAACTGGCATCCAAGTGGCGTAAATATCGGCGGTTTAAGCGTTGGATTACAAATTGGCTTTGAAAATAATATTTTAGTAATTTACATTTTAAATAGTCAAATAGTCAAACAAATAAAAAATTCAAAATTTACTCTCAATGCCGAATTAGTCGCTAGCTTTTGGGATAAAAGCAGGGCGTTAAATAAAATGAGCGAGATTACTTTTAGCGATTCTATTTATGCTTACACAAATAATAAAGGATTATTTGCTGGTGCTAGCTTAGGCGGTGCCGTAATAAGCGCAAATCAAGAGAAATTTTCAAATATTTCATATGGTTTTAGCGAGTTAATCCACGCATTAGGCAATTAAATGCAACAAACCTTAGAATTTATAGAAAATTACGCTATTTGGGGCTATGGAATTTTATTTTTGTATAGTTTTGGTGGCGGAATGATAGCACTTTTGGCTGCTAGTGTGCTAGCTGGTGTTGGCAAGCTTGATTTAAGCTTATGTATAATAATCGCAGCTGTGGCAAATTTTTTAGGCGATGAGTTGCTTTTTTATTTGGCAAAATTTAATAAAAATGCCGTTTTGCCGTATTTTAAAAAACATCGCCGAAAACTCGCTTTGGCTCAAATTTTATTTAAAAGTTATGGTGGCAAAATCATCTTAGCTAAAAAATTTATTTATGGCTTAAAAACCTTAATCCCACTAGCAATTGGTCTAAGCAAATATAACGCAAAAAAATTTTTATTTTTAAATGCGATTTGTGCGATAATCTGGGCTGTTAGCCTTGGATTGCTTGGCTTTTTTGCTGGCGATTTTATCCAGCAAATTTCAGAAAAATACGGACAAAACACTAGCTTTTTAATAATCTTTTTAGTGGCAATTTTATTTGCTTTATGGCTGTATTTTGAAAAACAAACAAAAAGGACAAAAATATGAAAAAATCGGCATTTGTTTTAGTAATTTTGCTTATTTTGGCTGCTGGGGCTCAGCTTTTTACTTCAAATTCTATAAAATCTCAAATTGATTCTTACATCGCTATACTAGAAAATAATCAAAATTTAAGCATAAAAAGCAAGCAAATAAAGCACGATATTTTTGGCTCACAAATTGATTTAAAATTATTGGCAAATATTTTTGATGAAAAGATAGAGTTTGATTTAAAGATGGTAAATTCTTATGTGCTTTTACCTCAATTTAGTAAAATAACAGGCGATTTAAGCACGCCTTATGCGGGCTTTAAAAGGCTTTTTAACACGCAAACTCCAATAAAATTTAAAGCAAATATGGGTTTTAGCAAGAGTGAAATAATTATGAATATAGAGCCTATTTTAGTAGATGAAAAAATAAAATTTAGCCTTGATACCTCAAAAGCAAGTTTTTTTCTAAGAGGCGATAAGTTTAAGGCTTTTGAGCTAGAAATGCCAAAAATTTTAATCGAAGATGAAGATCTTAGAGCGCAATTATCTGGCGTTAAGTATTATTTAAGCTATGATGAGCCAGTGAGTTTAAGTGATATAGGCAAAAAAATAATTGATAGCACAGTTGGGATAAGAGCGGATAATATCGCATTAAATAGTATGATTTTTGCTGTGAAATTTAATGAGCTAGATTTTGATAATAAAATCATAAAAAATACTAAGAAATATAATATGCAATCTCTTAGCAACATCAAAACTATGGATTTATTTAAAATCAAGCTTAATGATATGATTTTGGATTTTAGCTTTAATAATTTTGATGTTAATGCCACTGAGCATTTATACAAACTTGATGAAAAACAATTAGAAAATGATGCGATCATAGCTGGTGAGTTTGCTAAAATCATCGATAACACAAGCAATTTTGAGCTTAAAAATTTTGGCTTTAAGGCAAATGATGGGCAGATGAAATTAAGCCTAAAAGTATCCTTGGATCAAAATTACACACAAGATAAATTTCAAAATATAACAAATTATTTGTTGGTTGATGGGGAATTTAGTGC
>SPMW01000009.1 GCA_009827235.1 Candidatus Campylobacter infans
AAGATATTTAATTTTCAATGCCATCAAAATTTCATAAGCACTTTAAAATTTTAAAAGGCGTAAGATTTTTTAAATTTCAAAATCGCAAGCATTTAAAATTTCATAAGCATTTTGAAATTTCAAAACCACAATATTTTCTAAATTTTAAAATCACAAGATTTTGAAAATTTTAAAAGGCGTAAGATTTTTAAAATTTCGCAAGCATTTGAAATTTTAAAACCACAATATTTTCTAAATTTTAAAAGCGCAAGATTTTTGAAATTTCAAAAAACGCAAGCTTTAAAATTTTAATCAGTAAAATTTATAAGAGTGGAGAATTAAAATTTAAATGTAAGCAAAATTAGCGCGGATTTGCGCTAGGCTACAAATCCGCTTTTATATTATAAATCCACCTTAGGATCTATTGCTTTATGATCATAAGGTTTATTTGCCTTATCTAAATCAAGCAATTTTTGACTTGGGGCGTCATTTATGTTTGAATGCTCATAATAGCGATCGCCTGCTTTATGGTTTTTGCCTGTGGCTTGGCGCGCATCGTTGGTATTTACTTTGTATTTTATATCGCCAGGATTTAGCTTTTGAATATCTTTAAAGCCTAAATCGCTAGTTTTATAATCCTTAAATTCATATTTTAGCGCAACTCCCATTAACTTAGCTTGCCCTGTTCTAATCATATCCATAGCTTGTAGCAATATACGGCTAGCTTCGCGCGGACTGTGAAAGCCTGTGGAGTTTTCAGCACCTATAAAGTCGCCTCTCATTTGGCCTTTTCTGTGTAATTCTAAAATTTCAGCTAATTCAGCAGAGATTTTTTTATCATCAGCCTTGCCATTAGTTTGAAATTTAGGCAATTTAGCAAGTCTTTGGCGCATATCTTGGATATCATTTATTAAGCTTACCGTGGCGTATTCTACTGAGCGTAAATCAAAGGCTATTGATCTTTGAATATCGCTTATTTGGGTTTTTAAATAATCCTCGCTTTGAGTGTGGCAACTTTTACAAGCAGCATTTATATCTTTTAGCGGTGATGTAATATTATGATTTGTCATTTTGCTTGAACCTTTTCTTACATAAGGCATATGGCAATCAGCACAACTTACGCCATTTGCAGCATGAACTGAGCTTGAATACATCTCGCTTTCAGGGTGCTGGATTTTAAGCATTGGTGCTTTTGTAAGTTTATGCGACCAATCTTGCGGGAAGATTGAGCGAGTTTCTTGCTCATCATAATATTCATCAAACATTTCTATTCTAAATGGTTTTTTTGGCTCCCATTGTTTCCAAGGGAAAACTAGCTCAATGCCAGCGGTTTGTATGGTGGTGGCTTGATTTCCATCGCGCCAGCTATCAAACTCATCATAGGTTTTTTGCGTGCCGTTTGTCCATTTTTTGCTAGGATCATTTGCTATGCTTTCGCCGATTGCTTGGATTTTTGAGCCGGTTGGGCGGAAATAATACTCCACATGGCATTGTTGGCACACTAAGGTTCGCATTTGCGCTCTTGTGGCTTTTACGCCTGTAATTTCATCTTTTTCATAACCGCGCCATTTTGTAAGAGCGTTAATTAAAGCTGTGCGCGTAACGCGAAGCTCCATTGTATTTGGCACATGGCAATCAGCACAGGCTACGCCCATTCTTTTGCCACCGTGTGGTCCGCTGTGTTCTGGGCTGTTTTCTTTTATACCATCAAGTGCTGGGATATTTTTGACCATAGTCCAGTATTTAGTGCTATTAAATGAAACCCATTTTTCTTGTGCGTTATCGCCTTTTGCGGCGTTATTTTCTAGCCATTTAGTCCAGCCACTATGGCAGTTCATACAAGCAGCTGGCTGACCGCCAAACCCAGCAAATCCATGAGCATTTAAAAACTCTTTATTATTTCTTGCTGTATCCATTTGATCTACTTGAATCCAAAAATGCCCGCGCTCTTCATTAGCATCTATTGAAAATGGATATCCAGCCCAAAGAATGCTAAGTTGTGGATAGCGGATAAGCTTAGAATATGCGTGATTGCCACCAAATTCTGTTTCAAATTCTGGCTCTTTTTCTACTGCTTTATACATATCTACATATTCTGGGAAATTTTTGCCCCATACATCAAAGCGGGGATCATCATCGCTCATCATTACGATATTTTTTGATATCGCACCTGCCATGTCAGGTTGTGCTTTTTTGCTTGAAATATCTTTATTTAGCATAAAAAAGCCGATTAAAACTATAATAGCCAAAATAGCCATTAAATTTTTTTTCATTTTTTGTCCTTTCTTAAAATTTGTAAATCTAAAAACCGCGTGTGTGGCCTACGCTTGGATGGCATTTAACACAGCTTAGTTGAGAGTTTTTGTGATTTACATCAGTGGTTGGATTTACCACAGCAGCTGTCATTTGTAAATGGCAACGAACGCAATTATTTTGCACATTTACCTTGCTAATGGAAGTAGCACTAAAATGCTGTGGCAAATCATCTAGCTTGAAGGTAAAGGCATAAGCGTGTGTTAGGCCACTTCTGGCTTTGTCTATCCATTTGCTAATAAACTCATGCGGCAAGTGGCAGTCATTACAGCTAGCACGCGGTTTGCCATTGATTTCTAAGCTGTGGCTACTTTTTTGCCAGCTAGCATAAACATCATTCATCACATGGCAGTTATTACAGGCTGAGCTATCATCGCTAAGATACGACATTGCGCGAGCGTTATGGAGAGTGTATCCTATAACAGCGAGCAAAACACAAGCAATTACTAACACCCAAGCAAAGGTGGAATTATTTGTTTTACCTTGCACTTTATCCTCCTTTCTAAAAGTTAAGTTGCGAGCTGATTTTAAATAAATTATTAGCTAAAAGTCAATAAAAACAATATAAAAAGTATAAAATTTTTTAATATCTACTTTGATATTTAAAAAATATTTATTTTTAGTTTTAAAATTTATCTGTGATAAAAGATAAAATATTATTAACTTAAAAAACTAATAAATTTTAAAACTTCGCTATAATTTCACAAAAACACAAAGAGCCATAATGATCAAAATCGCTAGCAATTTTTTAGAGCGCGCCATAAATGAACTTAAAAATACAAATTTTAAATCAAAAAATCCCCTAATAATCCAAGCGGAGCAAATCTCAATCCCAAAAGACGAAATAAACGAACTCTTAGCCCAAGCAAGAGAGTATTTTGTAAGCCCATTAAGCAAGGCTCCATTTTGCATAAAAAGAGGCGATAAAGTGCTAATAGAGCGTAATTTACGCGTTTTGCGCGATGAAAGCACTTATTTTGTGCTTAAAGCCTTAAAGAGTTTTGAAAGTAGCAAAGATGGCGGAATTTTAGCTTTTATATCAAATAACGGCTTTATTGATAACGCAACTGCTAGGGCGTTTAGATTTTGGCTAATGCAAAACTTAGATGAAATTTACATTTTAAACTTGCATGGCAACACGAGAAAACGCGAATATGACGCACAAGGCGCAGTAGATGAAAATCCATTTTCTTTGATGAATGGCGCAAGCATTAGCGTGTTTGTGAAAAAATCACCACAAAAAAGTTTAGAGAAGCTAGCAGATGTTTATTGCTGCGATATCTTAGGCAGTAGAGCTAGAAAATTAGAGTTTTTACAAAAGGCTAGCCTAAAAAGTGAAAATTTTATAAAAATAAATCCGCACGAGCCTTATTTTTTCTTTAATAACGACAGCAAACAAAACGAAAACTATTGTAAATTTTATGGCATAGCTGATATTTTTGATATTCACGGCAGCGGGATTCAAAGTGGCAATGATAGCCTTTTAGTGGCTATGGACGAGCTAGGTTTAAAAGCAAAAATCAGCGCGCATTATGGCTCATTTAACCCAAAAAGCGTTCAAAAGATTATGTATAGACCTTATGATTTACGCTATGTTTATTATGATAATAAAATACAGCGCCCAAGAACAACTTTAATGCGACATTTGCTAGGCCGTAATAATCTAGCCTTGCATGTAAGTCGCCAAGCAAAATTAAGCGGGGCGTGGGATTTTTGCTTTGTTAGTGAAATTTTAACTCAAAGGTGCTTGCTAGGTGGCGGAAATACCGGTGCTGGCATTATTTGGCCACTTTATGTGTATGATCAAAATGGCAATGCTAGCTCAAATATTGGCTTATTTTTTTTAGAAAAATTAAGCAAAATTTGTGGGCGCGAAATCAGCCCAAAAGATGCGTTTTGCTACATTTATGCTACGCTAAATCATAAAATTTATCGCGCTAAATACGAAAACGAATTAAAGCTAGATTTTGCCAGAGTGCCTTTGCCAAAAGATGATAAATGCTTTGAAAAGCTTTGCGATTTAGGCTCTAAACTAATAGATACTCAACTTTTAAAAAATTTAAAGGCAGTAAATTTTGAATACAAAAGAGAAAAAAATGATGAAATTTCATCTAATCCGCTTTATGCAAAGGGCGGAATTTTTATAAATTCTAGCTTATTTTATCCTTGTAAAATTGATGTTTGGCAGTGGAGCATTGGCGGTGGTAGCGTGCTTGTTAGATATTTAAAAGCTAGAAAAGGCTTAAAATTAGATAAAGAATATTTTGGGATTTTAATAAGCCTAGCTAGTAGAAGTTTGGAGCTTATAGGGCAAATTAGTGCTGTGAGCTTTGCGGAATTTTAAAATTTATTATCAATAAACTTAAAAAATCCTTTATAGCCTTTATTTGTGCGTTATTTAGCGTAAAATACTCGCTTGCATCGCGCTCATAAATGGTATCAAAAACGGCAGTAAATGGAGCCAAATCGCTTTTTAGCACCAAAGAATTATTTACGCCTCTTTGCTCAGCACAAAAACAAGGTCCCATAAAGCAAATGCTTGGGACATTCATAGTGTCTGCGATGTAGTAATTACCAGTATCTGAGCTTATGTAAGCTTGCATTTTGCCTATGTAAAAGGCTAGCTCATTTAGTGGGATTTTATTGATTAAACAAACTAGCTCCAAGCCTGATGTGTTGATGTTTTGTAGGTATTTTAGCTCATCACCTACACCAAAAATATAAATCTTTACCCCATTAAATTCTTTTAAAATTTTAAAAATTTGCTCCCAGCTTTGCTTGCTAATTGTTTTTATTTTATTGCCAGCACTTAAAGAAATGCCGATTTTAAAGGCTTTTTCATCAAGACTTAGCAAATTTTGTGGGATTAAAACTGGCTTTTGTAAGCATTTTTTATAGGGCAAATTTACAGAACTTATGAAAAAATCCTTGCTGTTTTTGGCTAAATTCTGAGCTTGATTTATGCATTGTTTAAAATTTGTAAGATCTGCGTTAAACATTTTTAAATAAGTAAGCAAGCTTAGATCGTTTTTAGTGTGATTTATAAGCTTAATACCACGACTTAAAAGCACAAAAGCTGAGCTATTTTTATAATGGCTGATTGAAAAAACTTCGCTTGCAAAAGCGCATTTAGCCAAAAATAAATTATAATTATTTGGCATTAAAACATAGATTTTTTGATAATTGTTTTTATAAATTTTAAAAGCAAGCAAGAATTTTTTAAGACCTTTTTTATAGTCATTTATCAAAAATACGCGCTCTATTCGTTCATCATTTGCGCTAAAAGCTAGATTTATTTTATCAAGCACGATATCAAAGGGCGCGTTTTTACTAGCAAGATCAAAAACCACGCTAGAATTAGCATAATCGCCGATCTTAGCTGTTTGTATCAGCAAAATTTTATGTGATTTTTTGCGAAAAATAGATAAAATCGCAAGAACTAGATAAAGTAAATAATAATAAAAAACATACATCACAAGCCTTTTGGCATATTGTAGCAAATTAGGATAAAAATGAAACTTAGCATAATTTTACTTAGATTTTTAATGCGAAAAAAGCGTGTCATAAAAGGGCTTGCGCCACAAAATTTAAATCATATTTGCGTGTTTTCAAATACCGCAATAGGCGATACTTTATTTAACACGCCAGTATTTAGGGAGCTAAAAAAAGCCTACCCAAAAAGCAAAATCACAGCGATTTTAAACCCTAAAAACGCCAGTTTATTTGCCACAAATCCAAATATAGATGAAATTTTATTATACGATGGGCGTTGGCGCGGGTTTTTTAAAATTTTAAAAGAGCTAAAAAAAAGAAAATGCCAAGTGGCTTTACTTTTGCATTCAAATGAGCCACAAGCTACGCCACTGGCGGTATTTGCTGGGATTGAATACATCTATAAATTCCCAAATGATAAAAATGAGTTTAATTTTTGGCATTCAAACGCGCCTATGGGGCTTGAAAAGCTACAATACGCGGCGCTTAATAGATTAAGGGTGCTTGAATTTTTGGGAGTTTATACTAAAAACTCGCGCTTAGAGCTTTTTTTACAAAATAACGATAAAAAAGATGCTTTGCTTTGGTTGCAATCCCTAAAAAACGAGCTTTGCTTTAAAAATGGCGCTTTTTTTATAGGTTTTAATTTAGGCGCTAGCAATCTTTCTAGGCAGTGGTTTATTTTTAAATGGGTTGAGCTTGCTTTGATGCTTTTAAAGCACGAAAATATCGTTATTATCTTAACAGGCGCGCCAAATGAAAAAAAGCTTGCTTTAAATTTTAAACAAGAGCTTTTGGCAAAATTAGAGCAAAAAGAGCTTATAAAACGCGTTTGCGATGCTAGCGGAGAGTTTAGCTTAAATGGGGCTGCTAGGCTAATAGGCGGGCTTGATTTATTCATCAGCGCAGATACTGGCCCATTTCACATAGCAGTGGCATTAAAAACGCCAAGCATTACGCTGTTTGCAGTGGCTGAGCCATTAGCTTCTATGCCAAATTATGATGAAAATTTGCATTTTTTTATCAAAAAACCACGCACTTGCGCGCCTTGTGTTGGCAAAAATTGCAAATATCAAAAATGTATGCTACAAATAAACGCGCAAGAAGTGTATGAGCTTTGTAAAAAATGGCTTTGAAATTTATTTTGGTTTAATTATATTTGCTAATGTCTTTGCTTTAACCTATTATATATTAAAGCGCAAAGGGCGCGCTAATATGAGATTTAATTTAAAATTAAACTTAGAGCGCATATTTAATTATTGTATTTTGAAAAATAAAATTTAAGCAAATTTTAAAATCAAGTCAAAAAGCTTGCTTTAAATTTCAAAATTTAGGTTTAAATTAATCTTTTAAAGCGCATTTAGCTTTAAGCCCTGCGCTAAAAATTAGTCCTTAGAATATGAAATAAGCGTTATTTGCCACCAAATCTAAGCAAGGCAGCACCCCATGTAAAGCCACCGCCAAAAGCATCAAGCAAGCATAAATTGCCTTGTTTTAATCTGCCTTGTTCGTATGCGTCATTCATTGCCATAGGGATACTAGCTGCGCTTGTGTTGCCATATTTTTCTACTGTTGTAAAGCATTGCTCATCGCTTAACCCAAGGCGTTCTTGAACTGCTGTGATGATGCGTAAATTTGCTTGATGAGGTATGAATAAATCAATATCCTCAGCTTGTAGATTGTTTTTTTCTATTATATTAGAAGCTTCGTCCATTAGCGTATTTACCGCTATTTTAAAGACTTCATTACCCATCATTTTTACATAATTTTGTTTGTCTTGTATGTTTTGGGCTGTGGCTGGGTAACGCCCAGCAAAACCAGGCGTAATCAATAAATCGCCCTTAAAGCCATCGCTGCCGACATTTACATCTATTATGGTGTTGTTATCCTCAGCTACGCTTACTACGCCAGCGCCAGCACCATCGCCAAAAAGCACGCAAGTAGAGCGATCGCTCCAATCAATTATGCTACTTAGTTTTTCGGCTCCAATGATTAAAACATTGCGTTTTGTGCCACTTTCTATTAGGGATTTTGCGATATTAAGCGCGTATAAAAAGCCAGAGCAAGCCGCTTGTATATCAAAGCTCATAATACCGGTTATTTCAAGGTTTTTGCTTATTATGTTTGCGGTTGATGGCATACAAAAATAATCAGGCGAAATAGTCGCACAAATAATAGCATCGATATCTTTTGTGCTTAGATTTGCGCGCTCTATGGCTAATTTCGCGGCCTTTGTTGCCATATCGCTTGTGTATTCGTTATCTTTGGCTATGTGGCGGGTTTTGATACCGGTGCGCTTTATTATCCAATCGTTATTGGTTTCTACCATTTTTTCTAAGTCAAAATTGCTTAGAATTTTTTCAGGGATATAAGATGCGATTGATTTTAGTGTTGCTTTTTTCATTGATTTTCTTGAAAATTTAATTTGGCGTATTCTTCAAGGCTGTTTTCTATGACAGCGTTTATATTGGAATTTGAAAATTTTATTGCTTGAAAAATCGCATTTTTAATAGCTTTTGGGCTAGATTTGCCATGGCTTATTATGGTGCATTTTTTCACACCTAAAAGCGGAGCGCCGCCGTATTCATCGTAGTCAATATCAGCCTTTAAACGCTTAAATGCTCGCTTTAAAAATACAGCTGCGATAGTAGCAAGAGCGGATTCTTTGATATTTCTTTTAATTATCTTACCTATGCTTGAAGCTAAGCCCTCGCTGGTTTTTAATAAAATATTACCGACAAAACCATCACAAACTATCACATCTACGCTTGCATCAAAGATTTGATTGCCTTCTACATTGCCTATAAAATTTGGCGTGCTTTTTAGCATTGAAAATGTAGCTTTTACAGCTTCATTGCCTTTACAATCTTCTTCGCCATTGCTTAGAAGTCCTATTCTTGGCTTGTTTATATGTAAAATTTCTTTTGCATAAGCCTCACCCATAATCGCAAACTCAAATAAATGCTCAGCCTTACAATCTACATTTGCACCCACATCTAAAACTAAGGTCAATTTACCCCGTTTAGTAGTAGGCATAAGCGTAGCAATAGGCGGACGAGATACACCATTAAGGCGTCCAATGCGTAAGGTAGCAAGACTCATTGTAGCTCCGCTATGTCCTGCTGATACTAGCGCATCGGCTTTATTTTCGCGCACTAATTCTGTGGCTATATATATTGAGCTTTGCTTGCGTTTTAGTGCCTCTGTGGCTTGCTCTGCCATATCAAAAACATCGCTTGCTGGCTCAAAGCTTATATTTTTTAACGCTTTTTTTGGTATTAGTGGGCGAATTTTATCTTCATCACCTACTAAAATAGCGTGAAATTCAGCTTGTTTTAAGGCTTGTAAAACGCCATTTACTATTGGTTCGGGGCCAAAATCCCCGCCCATAGCATCTATTGCTATGCGTGGCATTGTTATTTATATTGTCCAGTGGTTGGATTTATGCGGTGTGGCATTTTCCAAGTGCCGTCTTTATCTTTTACAGGCATTGGTAAAATTACCTTATAATGTGTTCTGCGCTTTGCAGCACGCGTGTGGCTAACTCTTCTTTTTGGAACTGCCATTTTATTCTCCTTTGTTGTTTTTACAATTTTTACAATAAAAGTAATCGCTTTTAAAGCTTTGTATTTCGCTATTTGCTAGCTCGCTAAGATCTATGAAACCATCAAAAAATTCCACAGCATCACTTAGCTCGCCTAGCTCATCTTTAAAAGCACCATCGCTTAAAATAAGCTCTAAATTTTCATTAACATTTATATTTATATCATCACCGCAAGAATCGCATTTATTGGCTAATATGCCATTTAAGTTTGCTTTAAAAAGCACAATGTTATCACTTTTGCGTTTTAAGTTGCCTTTTAGTATCAAGCCCTCATAAGCAAGCTCGCAATACTGCTCTTTTGTGGTGATTTTAGCAAATGCGATTTTCAGCAAAGCTCCCTTTTAGCAAAGAAAAAGGCTATTTCGATTTTAGCATTTTCTAGGCTATCGCTACCATGAACGGCATTTGCATCTATACTATCAGCAAAATCAGCGCGGATTGTGCCTTTATCGGCCTTTTTAGGATCAGTAGCTCCCATCAGCTCTCTATTTTTAGCTACGGCATTAGCACCTTCAAGCACCATTACTACAACAGGGCCGCTAGTCATAAACTCTACTAAATCACCATAAAAAGGGCGATCTTTATGAACTTCATAAAATTTCTTAGCATCATCTGTGCTTAATTGTAATTTTTTAGCTGCTCTTACGCATAGGCCGTTATCTTCAAATCGGCTAATAATCTTGCCTATAACGCCTTTTTTCACGGCATCTGGCTTAATGATAGAAAGCGTTTGCTCCATTTTCTTGTCCTTAGAAAAATTTAAGGGGCGGATTATATCCAAGCAAAAGTTAAAGTTTTATAAAATTTAAAATTTTTAACTCGCTACTTAAATTATTAAAATTTTATACTTGCTTGTAACATTTGCCAAAGGGCAAATTTTAATTCATTTATATTTTCTTTTGTAGGGCTTGAAATAGCGATAATAAAGCGCGGAGCGTTATTTAAAGGCTCGGTAAAATCGCTTGTTAAAAATAAATCATTTTTTTGTATTGTTAAAATTTGTTTAAAAGGCTTAGAAAAATCATTAAAGCTTGAAATTAGGGCGTTTTTTTCGCAAGTATCAGAGCGCGTTAGTGCTATGGCGTATTCTTTTGAGGCTAAAATAGGCGAGAATGCGTTTATTTCATCTCTTAAAGCATTAAATTGCTCTAATATATTTAAATCTTCGCGCGCTAAATCAAGCATAAAAAGTAAAATTTTAGTGCGTTCAATATGCTTTAAAAACTCGATTCCAAGGCCTTTTCCACTACTTGCGCCACGAATTATGCCCGGGATATCAGCCATTACAAAACCACTAAACTCATCTACGCTAACTTGGCCTAATTTTGGTGTAAGTGTTGTAAATTCATAATTTGCAATTTGTGGCCTAGCGTTTGAAATGCAAGAAATTAGCGTGCTTTTACCGACATTTGGAAAGCCCACTAAACCCACATCAGCTATTAATTTTAGCTCTAATCTAATCACTAAGCTTTGGCCTAGAAGGCCTGGCTGGGCGTAGCTTGGGGCTTGATTGATTGAGTTTTTAAAGTGAAAATTTCCAAGCCCGCCTTTACCGCCTTGTAGTAAAATTTTGCGCTCTTTATCTTTTGTTAAATCAAGTAAAACCTCGCCACTTTCATCATCGATTACAGCGGTGCCTGGCGGGACGATTAAGATTAGATCTTGACCATTTTTGCCGTGTTTTTTGCGTCCGCTACCATCAAAACCATCTTGGGCTTTTAAAAGCCTTTTACCTTTATAATTTTCTAGGGTGTGAGTATTGAGTGAGCATTCAAAATACACGCTCCCGCCATCTCCGCCATCTCCGCCATCAGGGCCTCCAAGCTCTACAAATTTTTCTCTTCTAAAACTTTTTGAGCCAGCCCCGCCTTTGCCTGAGCGAATTTCAAATTTCACGCTATCTACAAACATTTTACACCTTTGATTTTTGCTGATTATAGCAAAGATAATTAAACAAGCTTAGAATTTTGCTTAATATAAATTTTAAATATTTAAAATAAAAACATTAAATAATCACGAATAAAAGCTTTTTATTTAGTTAATTTTAAATAATCTCATAAAAAATATATTAAATTTTTCTTAATTAAGAAAAAATTTATAGAGATTTTATTATTATTCGCCACAAATTTTAAAAAGGAGGTTTAAATGGATGTCGCAAATACTTTATTTATAATGCTTTGCGCACTTTTGGTTTTGCTAATGACTCCGTCTTTGGCGATGTTTTACTCTGGTTTAGTTCAAGCTAAAAATGCACTAAATACTATAATGAATTGTTTTATAGTTTTTGGTTTAGTTTCTTTTGCTTGGATATTTTTTGGCTTTTCTTTGGCTTATGGTGGCGATTATTTTGGCATTATAGGCGATTTTTCGGCTGTGTTTTTAAATGATGTAAAAGGCGTAAATGCTAACGGCGTGCCACAAATTTTATATGTGATTTATCAAATGATGTTTGCGTTGATTGCTAGTGCGATTATTACAGGTTCGTTAGTTGGGCGCATTAAACTTGGTGTTTTGGCGCTATTTTTAGTGTTTTGGAGCATTTTTGTTTATGATAGTTTAGCTCATATGATTTGGGATGAGCGCGGATTTTTATTAATGCGTGGCGGGCTTGATTTTGCTGGTGGCGGAGTGGTGCATATTAGCGCAGGCACAGCTGGTTTGATCGGTGTTTTGATGGTTGGTGCTAGAAAAGAAATGCCAAGTAGCAACGAGCAAGCCCACTCTATACCTTATGCTTTTTTGGGCGGAATTTTGCTTTTTATTGGCTGGTTAGGTT
Organism: Candidatus Campylobacter infans; assembly: GCA_009827235.1. GTDB lineage: Bacteria > Campylobacterota > Campylobacteria > Campylobacterales > Campylobacteraceae > Campylobacter > Campylobacter infans. Next base: position 12,165 of record SPMW01000009.1, read on the forward strand.
TTAACGCAGGCAGTGCTGGCAAGGTAGATGAAATAGCAGTTAATGCCTTTGTAGTTACGATTATTGCGGCATCAAGCGGTTATATAGCTTGGATTTGTTTAGAAATTTTAAATAAGCAAAAACCTAGTATTTTAGGATCGCTTAGTGGTTTGGTGGCTGGTTTAGTTGGGATTACGCCAGGATGCGGGTATGTAAGCATAGGATCTAGCATTATAATCGGTGCTAGCACAGCTATAATTTGCTTTTGGGGTTTAATTATAATTAAATATAAACTTAAACTAGATGATTCTTTGGACGCTTTTTCATTACATGGCTTTGGAGGTATGTGGGGAGCGTTGTGCGTTGGACTTTTTGCTAGTAAAAGCGTCAATCCAAATATAGAGTTTGAGGGCTTATTTATAGGCTATAATTTTCATTTATTGATCGAGCAAATACTTGGAGTGCTTGTTTGTTTTGGTATTTCAGCTATTATTAGTTATATAATTTTTAAGATAATTTCATTTTTTACGCCACTTCGCGTAGATAGCGAGCATGAAAGCATAGGGCTTGATGCAAGTTTGCATGGAGAAAGTGCTTATCAAAAATAAATTAAATTAAAATAAGCGTGCGCGTTAAATTTTATAAGTTATCGCGCTACGCAAACATTCAAATTTTCATTCTAAAATTTACAATAATTCAATATAATTTTGGCTTTTATAAGGATAATGAATGTTTAAAAAAATCAAATATGATAGTGGTAAAAGAGAAATTTATTTTGGTAAAAAGAAAATTTTTCAATACATAAACCAAAATAAATTTGTGGAATTTGTTGAGAAGTTATCAAATAATTTAATCCATACTTATTCATCGACCCTTGATGTCAATAAAATTAGCTATGATTTAAGAAATGGCGGCGCTGGGTTTTATGCTTTTGATTTTTTGCTAAAACGCGCTAATGTCGCTTTTAAATACCATAAAATTTTTTATGATTTATATTTGCGTGGCCAAAATAACGAAAAACTAATTTTCATTGATGGCGGTTGTCATAATGGCGTTTTTAGCGATATCGCCCTAGCGTGCGGGGCTGTTAGTTATGCTTTTGAGCCAAATATTTATTTATGTGCTTTTTTAAAAAATCTTTATAAAGATAATCCTAATTTTATTTTAGCTCAGCAAGCCATTTCAAATAAAAATGAGAAAACGATTTTTTATAATTTAGCTGATGATATCGTTTCGCAAGGGGCTAGCATAATTAAATCTAATGCGCGCGCGGATTTACAAAAGCAAGGCTATGAAGTAGATATGATTGATTTTTGTGAAGTTATAAAAGAATTATTACAACGCCATGGTAAGATAAATTTTATAAAACTTGATATTGAAGGGGCTGAATTTGATGTGCTTGATGCTTTTATAAAGCAAAATTTATGCGAAAAAATTGAATATATTATGGTTGAAACGCATGAGCGACTTTTTGATAATCCTAATGAAAAACTAAACGCCCTAAAAGCTAAAATTTCTAAAAATAACATTTCAAATATATATTTGGATTGGATTTAGGTCGAATTTAAAGTTAAAATTTTATTTTTTTAATGATTATTTATAAATTTTAATACAAAATAATTTTAAAGCACCCAGGGCGTTGAAGCCCTAGCGGTAAATTATTTTGCATAAACAGATACTTTTTTGCGTGTTTTGTCTTTGCGTTCAAATTTTACAAAACCATCAATCAACGCAAAAATCGTGTGATCTTTGCCTATGCCTACATTATTGCCAGCGTGAGTTGCGGTGCCTCTTTGGCGGATTATTATGTTGCCTGCGCGCACGAATTCGCCACCAAATTTTTTCACACCTAACCTGCGTCCTATCGAATCTCGGTTATTTTGGGTTGAACCTTGACCTTTTTTGTGTGCCATTTTCTACTCCTTATGCTTTTATGCTAGCGACTTTTACGCGAGTGTATTGACGGCGGAAGCCTCTTTTGCGTTTTGAGTCTTTGCGTCTGCGCTTTTTGAAAATCACTATTTTTCTATCTTTACCAGATGTGATAACTTCTAAAACTACCTTCGCACCCTCTACAAATGGCGCACCTACCTTCATTTGGCCGTCATTTACGGCTAGAACTTCACTTAGTTCTATTTGGCTTTTTGGCTCAGCTTGGAAATAATCAAGGTTTAAATAATCGCCTTGGCTTACTTTGTATTGCTTTGAGCCGTGTTTGATGATAGCATACATCAAAAATCCTTTTATTTTGGTAGCTCAAAAAGCATTTTATCTTACGATATATTCGCAAAAATAAAAATTTAGGGGCTGTTTTGAGTTTTGAGCGGGTGATTATAGCTTTTTATGCTGAAAATTAGCTTATTTCGTATCCGTTGTTGTCTAGTTCGCATATAAGCACTTTATAGGCATTAAACTCATTTTCTAAGGCTTTGCTAATTTTTGGCGCATCTTCTTTAAAGCAAAGATTAAAAAATGTAGAGCCAGAACCTGAAAGTGTGCTTAAAAGTGCGCCGTTTTCATAGGCGATTTTACGAGCTATAAAAAGCTGTGGCAAGGCTTGCATGCGGCGTTCTTCGTGCATTGCATCGCGACTTGCAAGGCGTAAATTTTTATAATCATTGCTAAAAAAACAAGCACTTAGCACGCCAGTGTGGCTTAGATTATTCACACATTCAGCCACGCTGTAATTTATTGGCAGCAAAGAGCGTGATTTTTTCGTGCTTATGGCAGTATCGGGGATTAGCAAAACTGCTCGTAAGTTTTCATCTAAATGCGCTTTTTTGCTAAAAACTTTGCCATCTTCGATTATGCTAGCATTAAAGCCGCCAAATACGCATGGAGCGATATTATCAGGGTGTGGTTCGTATTTTAGCGCGGTGTCTAGTACCTTTTGTTTGCTTGGGGCAAAGCCAGCCATTTTGTATGCGCTAGCTATTGCGCCTACGATAACAGCTGAGCTTGAACCTAATCCGCGTGAAAGAGGTATGTTGTTTTCAAAATCAAAATGAAATTTTTTCTTATCATTGTTTAGGGTGCTGTAAATTTCATTAAAAATATTTACAAAGGTATTGTTTGTTTTAATCCAAGTATTTTGGGCGCCTTCGCCACGAACGCTAATTTGGGTAAATTTTTGAGTTTTGATTTTGGTTGTGTTGTGAAGTTTTATAGCAAGCCCCAAGCTATCAAAGCCAGGGCCTAGATTTGCGCTAGTTGCTGGTGCGAGTATTGTCATTTTTTATCCTAATTTTTGCTGAGATTATATCGCTAAAAATGTAAATTTTAAAATTTTATAGTCTTATTTGCGCGAGCAACCTCCATCTTTGCAGGCTTTTTCATATAATTGATTAGCTTTTTTCTCATCTTTTATCACGCCTTTTCCATTTTTATAGAGCGCGCCTAGATTGTAGCAGCTGTGGGCATCGCCACTATCGCAAGCTTTTTGATATAATTGCTTAGCTTTTTTGTAATCTTGGTTTAGGCCTTGTGCGTTTTCGTATAAAACGCCTAAATTATAGCATCCGCTAGCTATATTGCTAGCACAAGCTTTATTGAATAATTGGCTGGCTTTTGTGAAATTTCGTTTTACGCCCTTGCCGTTTTTATATAACACACCTAGATTATTACAAGCATAGGCATCGCCACTATCGCAAGCCTTGGTAAAAAGCTCGCTGGTTTTAGCGAAATTTTGTTTTACGCCCTTGCCGTTTTGATATAAAATCGCAAGATTATAGCAAGCATCGCTTTTATTTTGATCGCAGGCTTGTTTGTAGAGCTGGCTTGCTTTTTTATAATCTTTTTTTACGCCTTGTGCGTTTTCGTATAAAACGCCTAGATTATAGCATCCATCGGCATTTTTGCCATCGCAGGCTTGTTTGTAGAGCTGGCTTGCTTTTTTATAATCTTTTTTTACGCCTTGTGCGTTTTCGTATAAAACGCCTAGATTATTGCAGCTTTTGCTATCGCCACTATTGCATTTTTTTTGCCATAATTTGCTAGCGTCTTGGTAATTGCCTTTATTGTAAGCATAATCGCCCTCGTTAAAAGAAGCAGCCCAAATCGCAGTGCTTAAAACTAATAAATTCAAAACAATTTTTTTCATTTTTGCCCTTTAAAATTAAAATTTTAAAATTTCATTAAAGCCCTAAACCGGCTCTATGCAATAAACCGGCTCAGCTTGTGCGCTTAGGCTTAGGCCATTTAAGCTTTGTGGCAAAACAAAGCTTGTAGGCTCTGCTTTTTTAAGCGTGATTTGGCCGTTTTCTTGCACGAAACAAAAGTTTTTATTTGCTCGAATTGCCCCGCCAGCATTTAGCGCAAACCCGCTAACGCCAAAAAGTTCGCAATCTTTTGCTATGGCGTAGCTTTTTAAGATCACAAAAGCCACTTTTAATCCCATAAATGAACCTGGTGTGTTTGCGTAAATAATTTTTTGGATATGATATTTTTGATTAAAATCACAAAGAGCTAAGATTAAAGCCTCGCTTGCTTGCTCATCAAAACTTTTGCTTTCTATAAGCGAGCCGTTTTCATACACGCCAACTAGTAAAGGCGCACCTAAGGCAATTACTAGCAAATCTATTTTTTTCATTTTTTTAAGCAAAGGCTTTTTCTAGCTCTTTTTCATTGCCAGCATTTACGCTTACTATTTCGTAATTTTGGCTACTTTTTAAAATTTCAAGTGTAAGTTTGTGATTTAGTTCGTGGCTACCAGCGATGGCTTCGTAATTGCCTAAAACGCGCGCTCCAAAGACATTTAAATCACCTATGGCATCAAGAATTTTATGGCGCACAAATTCATCACTAAAACGCAAGCCATCAGGGTTTAGCACGCGGTTAGCGTCTATTACTATGGCATTATCTAAGCTTCCACCAAGTGCCAAGCCAGCAGCGTTTAGCTTTTTGACATCTTCTAAAAAGCCAAAAGTTCGCGCGCGCGCAATTTCTTCTAAATAATTTTGTTTGCTAAAAATAAAGCTATATTTTTGCTGTGCTATTACAGGATTTTTAAAATCTATAAAAAAATCAAATTTTGGCTCTAAGCTAGGGCGTAAAGCTACCATTTTAGCGCCATCTTCAACTACTATATCGCGCTTAATTATTAAAACTTTTTTGCTCTCATCAAGTAATTTTATGCCAGCATCTTTTAGCATCATACAAAAGCTTATTGCGCTACCGTCCATGATTGGCACTTCATTTGCATCTACGCTAATTTTTATATTATCTATGCCAAGCCCGCTAATTGCGCTCATTAAATGTTCTATGGTTGATATATAAACCCCGCTAGCCAAATCGCCTAAAACCGTTGCCATTTGGGTGTTGCCAATGCTTGCAGGTTCGGCTTTAAAGCTAGCATTTATATCGCTTCTATAAAAGTTAATGCCACTATTTGCTGGTGCTGGCTCTAAGGTTAGCTTGATTGGCTGGCCTTTATGCAATCCTATGCCGATATTTTCTACTTTTTTTGCTATTGTTGTTTGCTTCATAATTTAGCCTGTTTTATTTATGAAATTTTAAAAGTTTGCGATTTTAGCCATAAATAGTAACAAATCGGTAAATTTTAAAATTTAGCAATTTTACTTTTTGATGGTGTCGATTATTTTTTTAGCGTCATTTAAAACATCATAAACGCTTTCTTTCATCCATTTTTTATCCATCCATTCTTCTGGGCGCACTTGTATGCCTTGAACTATCATACTAAAATGCAAATGATCGCCAAGCGCAAGCCCGGTAGCGCCAGTAGTAGCGATAACATCGCCGGCTTTTACTTTGCTATTTACACTCACATTTAGCGTGCTACAATGCCCATAAAGTGAATAAAGCCCAAACCCGTGATAAATTATTAAATTTTGTCCGTAAATGCCGTTTTCTTCTGCAAAAACAACCACGCCATCATTGCTTGCGGTTATTTTAGCACCAGCTGTACTAGCTAAATCAAGCCCTAAATGCCAGCTCTGGCTTAGCTCGCTACCATCTAGCATAAAATATCTATGATCGCCAAAACTTGCCACAGCCGCAGCATTTTTGAGCGGATAAAATGGCTTGATTTTAAAATTTTCTAAGCTTTCTTCGCTGATATTTGAGCTAATTTGTTCGATTTTATCTTCATTGGCTCCACGCAAGATTTCATTTACAAATTTAAATTTTTCTATGGAGTCCATATTATCGGCGTTTTGTGCATACATTTGTGCTAGTTCGGTTATTTTTCCATTTATAAAATTATCCCTTAGAGCTATTTTGCTTTCTTTGTATTTTCTATCTTGTAAAAAGTAGCGTATGTTTGTTTTGGCGGTATTTCCAGCTAAATCTGTGGCTATTATTTTAGCGTTAAAATCTTTTTCTTTGCTTGGCCAAGCTAGCATTATGGCGTAATATCCATCTTTATAAAATTTAACCGGTTTAAAGCGTTTGCCATAATTCGTTTCTACAAAAAACTCTTTTAGCTGGCTATCGTCATGTAGCCTAAACACAGCAACTCCGGCTCCGCCTTTTATGATTTTATAGCTTTGATTGATTATAGAAATGCTTGGCATTTTTGTATCTATGATGATTTTTGCGCTAAGCTCGCTTGTGTTTGCGCTAAAAAAATTCGCATAGCTAATATCGGTGGCATTTAATTTTAATGTAAATTCATCGCCATTTTTGTATTTTAAATTTTGTGGCATTTTTAATTCAAATTTTAATTCTTTTTGTCCTTGCTCGTAATTGATTTTTAAATTAGCTTGTGCGTTTTCATTAGCTATGCTACCGCTTACGCTTGCTAGCCCGCTATCATCGATTATTTGTATGTTTAATGGGTTTTTTGGATTCCAATATATTGTGTTATTTGAAGCATTTAGAATTGAAATTTTAGGCGGATTTTTTTCAAATGCGCTACTATTAGGGATTAAAATTGCCCCGCCAATACAAATAATAATAAATAAAATAATGCTAAAATGCTTTGCTGTCATAATTTATCCTAATAAAATTTTAAAAGGCGCGATTGTAGCAAATTATTTTAAATAAGCTATAAATTGTGTTTGTTCATTTTGTTTGTTATGAAATATACGCTAAAAAGCACAACAAAACTAATACCTAGCATAATAGCTGAATAAATATGCGCACTAGAATAATCCATAAGCTCGACATAATCATATATAGCAATGCTTGCGACCTTGGTTTGATCGCTAATTGATCCACCTATCATCAACACCACGCCAAACTCTCCCAAAGTATGCGCAAAGCTGATTATTACGGCATTTAAGATATTTGGCTTGATATTTGGCAAGGCGACTTTTAAAAGTGTGCAAATCCTGCCATGTCCTAGGCTATAACTCGCTTCAATAATGCTTTTTGGCAAGGCGCGAAAGCCAGCAATTAAAGGCTGAGCCATAAAAGGCAAAGAATAAATACAACTAGCAATAATTAGCCCAGTAAAATTAAAAACCAAACGCAAATCAAAATTTCTCTCAAAAAATTCGCCCAAAAAAGAATAAGGCGATAAAAACACCAGCAAATAAAATCCTAGCACGCTTGGCGGCAACACAAGCGGCAGCGCGATTATGGCCTCAAATATCGCCTTTGCGCGAAATTGCGCGCGCGCCATAAAATACGCTAAGGGGACGCAAAAAATAAATAAAATTATTGTAGAGATTAAAGCTAATTTTAAAGAAAGAAAAAAGGGCGTAAAACTCATATTTATCCTTAATTTTTTGTGGATTATTAAAATTTGTCAGTTAAAACTAGAAATTTTAAATAGCTTTATTAAAATTTAATCAAATTTTAAAATTTGTGCGATGATTTGCGCGATGATAAATTTTAAAATTTACAGCTTTTTTATATTTGCTTTAAAGGCCTTGACGCTTATTATTACTTCATCGCAGACTTTTAATCCTTTGGCTTCTTGTGGGCTTAGTGCGATTTGGCCGAGCCTGTTAGCAATTTCAACCACGGCAATAATAACAGCGCCCTCATCTTTTAATTCTAAAATTTTGCCAATCACATTAAGCTTTTGTGAGCCTTTATTTGGCATAAAAATTTCACTTGGCGAGCCATTTTGTGTGATTTTGCCATTTGATACGATTAGCACGCGTTTTACTAGCTTATAAACCTCGCTTAAATCATGGCTTACCATTATAATTGTAGGTTTTAAGTTTTGATGAATTTTAAGCAAATAATCTTGCAAGCGTGATTTTAGCCCATAATCAAGTGCGCTAAATGGCTCATCAAGCAATAATAGCTCAGGCCGCCGCATAAGCGCGCGCACGAGAGCTACGCGCTGCTTTTGCCCGCCACTTAGTTCATTTGGCAAGGCGTTTTTATGCCCGTTTAAATCGCACAAATCCAGCAAAAACTCGGCATAATTTTTATCATTTTTAGCATAAAGTAAATTTTTTAGCACGCTCATATTTGAAAACAAAGCATAATCTTGAAATAAAAAGCCGATATTTCGCTTTTGCGGAGCTAAAAAAATTTCTTTTGTATTTAGTATGGGAGCTTTATCAAATGATGAAATATCCGCATTTTTAAGTTTTTTGTGATTAAAATAAATTACTTCGCCTTTTTTGCTAGCTCCAAAATCAGCCCTTTCAAAGCCAGCAAGCAAGCGCAAAATAGTGCTTTTGCCAGCTCCACTTGCGCCAAAAAGCGCTACAAACTCGCCCTTATCCACGCTAAAACTAGCATCTACGCAAAAATCATTAAATTTTTTATAAGCACAAAAACTTAGCATAAAATTTCATCAATAAAAAGTGAGGTATAGCCGATATATGCGTATAATTCATCGTTTGGGGCGATTTGTTGTGCGCTTTGGCTATCAAGCAAGGCTTGAAAACAAAAATTTTGGCACTCTAAGCTTTGTAAATTACACACGCTAATTATTTTGGCACATTCTTTACTAAGTAGGCGAACTTTTAATTTATTCGCGCTAAGTAGTGGCATTAAATCCTTACAAAGCATTACATCAGCGCTTTTAAAGCCTAAAATCACCTTGCTTTTGATTTTTAGCTCTTTTGGATTTTGTAAGTTTATACACGATAATGTTAAGCAATCACTAGCAAAGCTAATAAAATTCGTGCTTTTGTAAGTTTTAATATCCAAAACCTCAGCCTCAAAGCGCATAAAAATCCTTAAATTTTGATATTTAATTTTATAAAATTTTAGCAAAACCCATATGAATTACGCATTTAGCGTGATTTATGAAAGTTTTGCATTGTGCTAGTAATTTGCTTTAAGACACAATTTTCTAGCACACACGCATAAAAAGATTAAAATTTTAAATTAAAATTTATTAAAATTCATAGCCATATTTTGCAAAAATCGCCTTGGCATCTTGGCTTAAAATAAAATCATAAAATTCCTTGGCAAGTTTGGAATTTTCGCCTTTTTTAGTAATTACCATAGCTTGGGCGATTGGTTCATAAAGCGTGCTATCAATAAAAATATAATCCTTGCTTTCTTTAAATTTGCTCATTTTTTCATCATAAAGTGCGCTACCTGCTACAAAACCAATATCAGCCGCGCTTATTGTTTGGCTTAATGCTTCGCCTATTGAGCCGGCGTAGATGATTTTTGATTTTATTTTATCGTAAATTTTGGCATTTTGCATGGCTTGCATGCTGGCTGTTCCATAAGGTGCTGTTTTTGGGTTTGCAATTACTATTGTTTTGATTTTGGCATTTTTTAAGCTTTGTAAGCCCTTGCTTAAATCCACGCCACGCGCGCTAAATAATGCTACTTTTCCTTTTGCATACACAGCCACTTCGCCCACGCCAAAGCCATCATTGCTTAAAGATTTGGCAAAATCCACATTTGCGGCCATAAATAATTCAAAAGGTGCGCCATTTTTGATTTGCGCTACTAATTTACCGCTTGATGCTAGCGTGATTTCTACGCTGTCATTTGGATGGGTTTTGGCAAATGCTTTTTTTAGTTCATTTGCGACTACTGCGACATTTGCAGCCGCTGCTACTTTAAGCTCTGCTCCAAAAGCACAAAGTGCTAAAAGCAAAATTGCAAATATTTTTTTCATTATTTATCCTTTTTAAGCACGATTATATCGCTAAGATTAACTAAAAATAAGGCTTCATCGCCATTTTTAAGATCTAGGTTTTTTACTGAATCATTTGTGATGATAGCACAAAGCTCATAATCTCCAATTTTAGCTATTATTTCGCTATTTACAGCACCTATTTTTATCTCGCTAATTTTTACTTTTAGCTGATTTGGTACAGAAATTTTAAGCTGGGCGTATTTTGCCACTATTACATTAGGGGCTTTAAAAATGAATATAGCATCATCTCCAACTTCTAATTCAAAATTTTGTTGGCTTTTTAGCGTGATTTGCGCACACAGCGTGCTACCATCGCCTAAATTAGCGATTATTTCGCTATTTACAGCACCTTCTTTAATCTTAGCTATTTTTACTTCTAGCTGATTTCTAGCACTTATTTGCATGGTTTATCCTTTAAAAAAAGTGCGCAATTTTAGCGATTTTATTTTATAAATGCAAAAAAATTATTAATTTATATTTATTTGCCTATTATAATATCATTGGCGTTAATGATTACGCCTATTTCATCATTTACGCTTAATCTTAAATCCATTGTAGAATCGTTTGGTATAATAGCTACAATTTGCTCTTTATTAGATAAAGAAGCGATTATTTCGCTATTTACTGCTCCAAGAGTGGCTGAGATTACTTTTGCTTTTAAGATATTTGGCATTAAAGAATTTTCTAATTTATCTTTGCTGATTATTACGCTAGGGGCTTTAAAGATGAAATATACGCTATCTCCAAGCTTTAAATCCATATTTTGCTGGCTTTTTAGCGTTATTGTAGCTTTTAATTCATCGCCATTTTCTAAACGCCCTATAACCTCGCAATTTACGGCACCTTGAATAATTTTTGTGATTGTAACTTGTAATTGATTTCTAGCACTTAATGTAAAACAAAATTTTGATATAAATTCTAAATTTATATTTATATTAGAAATTTTATCTAAAAAGCTTTGTTGTAAATTTTGTATTAGTTCGTAATTTTTTATTATTTTAAGAGCTTCTTGGCTTAATTTAGTGCCACTATTTTTTTTGCATATTACTAATTCTTGTTTAAAATTTAGTGCGTTGAGATAATCCCACGCGCTTTTATACGAGATATTTAAAATTTTTGCCGCTTCTTTTATGCTACCTGTTTTTGCTATGGCTTTTAATAGGGCAATTTGTTTTTTATCTAGATAAATTTCATTATCTAAATAAATTTGTAAATCAGCGCTTATTTTCATAATTTTACCTTTATATAAAATAATAATTTATTCTATCATAAAATTTTTCTTTTTTTATAAAATTTAAAGTTTAATTTTTATAAAATCTTTGCTTTTATCATTAAATAATATAGAGATTTTTAATAATGAAAATTTTATTTATTTTGTTGGTGCCTTTTATTTTTTTAAATGCTGTTAGCTTGCCAGAAATACCAGCTGTGGTAAATAGCGGGGTTTCGCTTGCAACTCAAAATATTTTAGATGACGAAATAGACGAGTTTGATGGTGAGTTTGCTCCCTTAGTGGCCGATCCTTTAAGCGGATATAATCGCTTTATGACAAATGTAAATGATGCGCTTTATAGATTGATTTTTAAGCATATTTTTGTAAGCTATGATGCTTTAATGCCCAATATTGCTAAAACTGGCATAGAAAATTTTTTTACAAATCTAAAATTTCCCGTGCGTTTTGTAAATAATATATTCCAAGCAAAATTTTCATACGCTAGTGATGAAATAAAGGCTTTTGTGCTTAATACCACCATTGGACTGGGCGGATTTATCGATATAGCCGGCAAAAAAGGTATTAAAATCCATAAAGAAGATTTTGGGCAAACCTTAGGACACTGGGGCGTGGGTTCTGGTTTTCATATAGTTTGGCCATTGGTTGGTCATAGTAATTTGCGCGATTCTATCGGGCTTGGCGTGGATTATTTTTTCACGCCTAGTACTTATGGGGATAAAATTTGGGCTAAAAAACCTATGCACGATGGTTTTATTAGTTTTAGCTTAAATAGTTTGGCTGTTGTAAATAAAAGCGCAAAAGATCCATATTTATATGAAAATCTCACAAAAGGCGTGCTTGATTTGTATCCATTTTTGCGAGATGCTTATGAGCAAAGAAGAAGAGCGCAAATTAAAGAATAGCTTAAAATTTTAAATTAAGAGGGCAGGTTTTGGATAGTATTTTGTTTTTTCAGCAAATGATAAATGGTTTTTCGTTAGGTTCGATGTATGCGCTAATTGCGATTGGCTACACTATGGTTTATGGCGTGCTTAGACTGATAAATTTTGCTCACGGCGATATAATGATGATAGGCGCGTATTCTGCACTTTTTGCGATGACTTCTATGAATTTGCCCTTTGTTTATGCTTTAATTTTTGCTGTGGTGGTTAGTTTAATCCTTGGTATTAGTATTGATAAGCTAGCATACAAGCCACTTCGCTTAGCTCCGCGCATTTCTTTGTTGATTACTGCTATTGGTGTGAGTTTTTTATTAGAAAATCTTTTTCAGGTATTTTTTGGCGGGACACCTAGACCTTTTTTAGTGCCACAATTTTTAGAGCAAGTAGTAAGTTTTGGCTCGCTTAGCGTAACGATGGGCGCGATTTTAGTGCCTATTATTACTTTGGTTTTGCTTTGTGTTGTGCTTTTTATACTTTATCGCACAAAATACGGCATAGCCATACGCGCGCTAGCTTTTGATATCTCTACAGTGCATTTAATGGGCATTGATGCAAATCTTATAATAGCCTTTGTTTTTGCTCTAGGTTCATCTCTTGCTGCTGTTGGTGGCGTGTTTTATGCGGTTAGTTATCCTAGTATAGATCCGCTAATGGGCGTGTTAATTGGGCTTAAAGCCTTTGGCGCGGCTGTGCTTGGCGGGATTGGCTCAGTAGCTGGAGCTGTGCTTGGTGGTTTTATTATAGGATTTAGCGAGGTTGTAGCAGTGGCGTTTTGGCCACAAATGGCAGGTTTTAAAGATGCCTTTGCCTTTATATTTTTGATCTTGGTTTTAATTTTTAAGCCTACTGGAATTTTAGGCTATAACTATGAAAAAAGTAGGTTTTAAAATGAATCATTTAGGATTACAAATACCAAAATTACGATATTTAATATTTTTTAGTATTGCTCTTATTTTTATGATAGTAAGTGCTACGATGTTTAATGAATATGGGCTAAGAATTGTAAATAATATTGCTATTTTTATTATTTTGGCTATTAGTTATAATTTAATAAATGGCGTTACTGGGCAATTTAGCTTAGAGCCAAATGGTTTTGTGGCCTTAGGCGCTTATGTTGCAGCGCTTTTATTGCTTGATAGTGATGCTAAGCTTTATCAATTTGAAGCCGAGGAACCAGCTGGTATAATTTTAGCCTTACACACAAGTTCGTTTATTTTTACTATGCTAATTAGTGGTTTGTGCGCTAGTTTGTTGGCTTTAATTTTAGCTATGCCTGTGTTTCGTGTAAGGGGTGATTATTTAGCTATTGTTACGCTTGGTTTTGGTTTTATTATTCAATTGCTTGCGGTAAATTTTCCTGCTTTTACAAACGGCTCTCTTGGGTTAAATGATATAGTAATTTATAATGCTGATGAGAGTATATCGCGCTATACAAATATTTTTTATAGTGGTTCGGTGGCTATTATTTCGGTGATTGTGGTTTTAAATGTGGTATATTCGCGTTTTGGACGAGCTATGAAGGCTATAAGAGATGATGAAGATGCTGCTTGGGCTATGGGGATAAATACCTTTTGGATTAAAACGCTAGCTTTTTGTATTTCGGCTTTTTTTGAGGGCATTGGCGGCGCGCTTTTAGTTGGCTTTTTGGGCACTATTAGCCCTGATCAATTTACATTTTTCTTTACCTTTCAATTACTTATTATAATAGTATTAGGCGGGCTTGGAAGCACTAGCGGGGCAATACTAGGGACGATTTTAGTAATTGGCGGTATGGAGTGGCTTAGATTTTTAGATGAGCCGATGAATATTTTTGGCTATGAAACCAAGGCCTTGCCTGGACTTAGAATGGTGGTATTTTCGCTTATTTTAATATTTTTAATGCTCTTTGCAAGGCGTGGCATTATGGGACAGCGCGAACTTACTGAGATTTTTAAGCTACGCAAAGGGGGCAAAAATGCTTCTTGAATTAATTGAAATTTCTAAGCATTTTGGTGGCATACAAGCTATAAGCCCTACTACTTTTAGCGTGCAAAAGGGCGAAATTTTCGGTCTTATTGGCCCAAATGGCGCAGGTAAAACTACTATGTTTAATATCATTACCGGAGCTTATGCCCCAAGTGCTGGCAGGGTGCGTTTTGATGGCGGGGATATTACTAAAATTAATGGCAATAAGCGCATATATCTTGGCATTGCGCGCACTTTTCAAAATATTCGTCTTTTTAGCTCTATGAGTGTGTTAGAAAATGTCTTAATCGGTATGAATGGTAGCTTTAAATATAGTTTTTTAGAGGCTGCATTTCATATAGGGCGCTACCACAAGGCTGAGCGAGAAGCTAGGCAAAAAGCGCTTGAATTGCTAGATGAATTAGGACTTAGCGCTTACGCAAATGAAAGTGCTACTTCATTAAGCTATGGAGCACAGCGTAAGGTAGAGATTGCAAGAGCTCTTGCTAGCCAGCCAAAACTTTTAATGCTTGATGAGCCAGCAGCTGGTATGAATCCAGCAGAAAGCGATGAATTAGCCACGCTTATGTTAAGATTAAAGCAAGAGCGAGGTTTAACCATACTCTTAATAGAACATGATATGAAATTTGTAAATAGATTATGCGAGCGCGTGCTGGTGCTAGATTATGGTAAGGTGATATTTGAAGGCACGCCAAGCGATGCTATAACGCATGAGGATGTGGTGGCTGCGTATTTGGGGGATTTTGAATGTTAGAGGTGAAAAATTTACTGGTGTATTATGGATTAAATGAGGCTGTTCATGGCGTAAATTTTAATCTAAAAGCAGGGCAAATAATTAGTTTAATAGGCTCAAATGGCGCAGGTAAGACCAGCACGCTAAATGCGATAATTGGCATGGTAAAGAAAAAGGGTGAAGTTTTTTATAATGGCAAAAATATAATTAAAGCAAAAACCCATAATATTGTGCGCTCAGGGCTTGCGCTGGTGCCTGAGGGTAGGCGCGTTTTTATAAATTTAAGCGTAGAAGAAAATATTAAAATCGGCGCATTTAATAATATGAGCGCATTTGATGAATTATTAGAAAAAATGTATAAACTTTTTCCGCGTTTAGAGCATAAGCGCAAGGCCTTAGCTGGCACGCTTAGTGGTGGTGAGGCACAAATGCTAGCAATAGCAAGAGCCTTAATGAGCCAGCCAAAACTTTTAATGCTTGATGAGCCTAGCTTGGGGCTTGCGCCAAAGGTAGTGAGCGAAGTATTTAGTGCATTAAAAGAGCTAAATGAAAGCGGGTTGAGTATTTTATTAGTAGAACAAAACGCATTTTTAGCCTTAAAAAGTAGCAATTATACTTATGTGCTTGAAAACGGGCATATAAGTTTAGAGGGCAAAAGTAGCGAGCTTATCGGCGATGATGAGATCAGGCGCAAATACTTAGGGGCTTAGCGTGAAAAAAATTGTAATAAAAGTCGGCTCGCATGTCCTTAGCGATGACGGTAAAATCAGCCTTGCGCGTGTAGATAGCTTGTGTGATTTGCTTTATTTGTTAATGCAAAAATACGAGGTGATTTTGGTTAGCTCAGGGGCTATTGCTTGCGGGCAAGCACAAATCAACTTAGAGCGCGATAGTGTGCTAAATAAGCAAATTTTAGCGGCCATAGGACAAGCACATTTGATGCAAGTTTATACATCATCACTTAGTAGATATGGCAAATTTTGCGCCCAGCTTTTATTAAATGCTAGCGATTTTGATAGTAGAAAACGCACAAATTATGCTAAAAATGTGGTCTTAGGCTTGCTTAAATTAGGCGTTTTGCCTATTATAAATGAAAATGACGCCACGGCAACTGCTGAGATTGTTTATGGCGATAATGACCGCCTTTCAGCTGCTGCGGCCTTGCATTTTGGGGCGGATATGCTTGTGATGCTAAGCGATATAGATGGCTATTATGACGCGGATCCGCGCACAAATAAAAATGCTAAAATCCGCAAAATCGTGAGCGCGTTAGATGATGATGAAATTAGCACTCACACAAACAAAAGTGGCTCAAAGCACGGCACCGGCGGCATTGCTACTAAGCTAATAGCAGCTAAAATGCTACTTGATGAAAATAAAAGCGCCTTTTTAGCAAGCGGTTTTGATTTAAGTGTGGTAAAAGATTTTTTATTAAATGATAAACAAAATGGCGGGACGCTGTTTAGAGCGTGATTTGGTATTAAAATTTTAATGTAGAAATTTTAAAATTTTAAGCCAAAACTTAAAATTTTAAAATTTATCTTTAAATTTTAAATAATGAAATTTTAAAAGCAGAAATTTTATGAAAAAAATAATTTTTATGGGTACGCCATATTATGCTAGTAAGGTCTTAGAGGCATTTTTAAAGGCTAGCGATTTTAAGGTTTTGGCAATTTTTACCCAACCAGATAAGCCCCAAGGTCGCAAAAACATAATCACGCCTCCAAGCGTTAAAAAAAGAGCATTAGAGCTTGATTTTGCTGGGGAAATTTTTCAGCCTTTAAGCCTAAAAGAGCAGGGCATTAGCGAGAAAATATCTGCGTTAAAGCCTGATTTTATCGTAGTTGCAGCTTATGGGCAGATTTTGCCAAAAAGCATTTTAGAACTTGCGCCTTGTATTAATTTGCATGCTTCAATCTTGCCAAAATATCGCGGTGCTAGCCCGATTTCGCAAATGATTTTAGAAGGGCAAAAGCTAAATGGAATAAGTGCTATGAAAATGAGCCAAGGGCTTGATGATGGCGATATGCTCGGCTTTTATCTTATGGATATTACAAACAAAAGCGCGCAAGATCTTTTTGAACAATTTTCAAATATGGCAGCAAAGCTAGCACTTAAAATTTTAAGAGAATACGAAAATATCGCGCCCTTAAAGCAGTTTAACGCCTTAGCTAGCAAGTGTAAAAAAATCCGCAAAGATGATGGCTTAATTAGCCTAGATATGCCAGCACAGGCGATTTGGCGCAAATTTTTAGCTTATAAACCTTGGCCTGGTGTTTATTTGGCTAATGGCTTAAAGCTTTTAGATATTAGCATAAGTTTAAGCAAAAATAACAATAAAATCGGCACCATTACTAATATCAGCGCAGATAGTTTTAGCGTGGCTTTAAGTGATGGCGAGTTAATTATTAAAAGCTTACAAGAAGCAAGCAAAAAGCCACTTGATGCAAAAGAATATATAAATGGAAAAAGGTTAAAATTTGGAGATAGTTTTTGTTGAAAGCATTAAATCTACGCAACTTGCGTTGATTGAAGGCATAAGAGAGAGCAAGATTAAAGCGCCTTTTGCGATTTTAGCGCAATCTCAAAGTGCTGGGATTGGCAGCCGCGATAATGCTTGGCAAGGACAAAAAGATAATTTTTATTTAAGTTTTGCCCTAAACGCAAATGAGCTAGCAAGTGATTTGCCTATAAGTTCGGCAAGCATTTATTTTGCTTATTTAATGTGCGAGCATTTAAATTCTCTTGGCTCAAAAGCCTGGTTAAAATGGCCTAATGATTTATATTTAGGGCAAGAAAAATTAGGCGGCATAATCACTACAAAATTAAAAGGCACCTTTGTGTGTGGAATAGGAATAAATCTAATAAACGCACCGCAAAATTGCGCCGTTTTAGATATTCAAATAAACGCACAAACCCTAGCGCAAGGTTTTTTAAAAAGTTTAGAAAATTTGCGCTCATGGAAAGAGATTTTAAGCAAATACTCGCTACAATTTAGCCTTTGTAAAAATTTTAGCGTTCATATTGATGGCAAAGAGCTTTCTATGGCGCGCGCAGAACTACAAAATGATGGTTCAATTATAATAGACAATAAAAAGGTATTTTCAGCAAGATGAGTGAGATAATAACTATCGCAAACCAAAAAGGTGGTGTCGGCAAGACCACAACCGCTGTAAATTTAGCCGCTAGCTTGGCAGTGGCTCAAAAGCGCGTGCTTTTAGTCGATATCGATCCGCAAGCAAACGCTACAACAGGGCTTGGTTTTAGCAGGCGGGATTATGAGTTTAATATTTATCATGTATTAACCGGCGGTAAAAAATTAAGTGAAATTATCCTTAAAACTGCTATCTACACACTTGATTTAGCACCTTCAAATATCGGCCTTGTCGGTATTGAGCAAGAATTTAGCCAAAGAGAGCAAGACTACAAAACAATTTTAAGAGAAAAAATCAGTGAAATAATTGAAAATTATGATTATATCATCATCGATAGCCCGCCAACCCTTGGGAGCTTAACGGTAAATGCTCTAAGTGCTAGCGATTCTGTGATAATTCCTATTCAATGCGAGTTTTACGCACTCGAAGGCTTAGCACAAATTTTAAATACCATAAAAATAGTAAAAGAAACCATCAATAAAAAGCTAAAAATCAAAGGCTTTTTGCCAACTATGTATAATGCGCAAAATAACCTCTCAAAAGAAACGGTTTTGGATTTGAAAAAGCATTTTGAAAATAAATTATTTAGAAATGATGATGGATTTATCATAATCCCGCGAAATGTTAAGCTTGCTGAAAGCCCTAGTTTTGGTAAGCCGGTGATTTTGTATGATATAAAATCAACAGGCTCTATCGCCTATCAAAATTTAGCATATTCAATAATGAGTTAAAATGGCAAAAAAATCACAATTAGGCAAAGGTTTAGATGCACTTTTAGGCGATGCGGCGTTTGATTATGATAGAGAATATAGCAATGATAAAGTTACGCTAATACCAATATCAGCTATTGCGCCAAATCCTTGCCAACCGCGCAAAGATTTTGATGAAAATAGTTTAAATGAATTAGCTGGATCCTTACAAACTCACGGACTTATCCAGCCTATTATAGTGGTTGAGCGAGATGATGGTTATTTGCTAGTAGCTGGCGAGCGAAGATTAAGAGCTGCAAAACAACTGGGCTGGGAAGAAATAAAAGCAGTAGTAGCCAAAATCGATAAGAAAAATTTGCGCGAATTAGCACTAATAGAAAACATTCAGCGCGCAGATTTAAATCCAATAGAACTAGCAAATTCTTATAAAGAACTCATCAAAGAACACGGCATCACACAAGAAGAACTTGCAAATTTAGTTAAAAAAAGCAGAACACAAATCACAAACACAATGCGCTTATTAAACCTAGATGAACGCACAAAAGAGCTAATAAGTAGCGGTAAAATTTCGCAAGGTCATGCAAAAATTATAGCCGGACTTGATAAACAAGATGAAAAAACAATAGTCGCTAGCGTTTTAGGACAAAAATTAAGCGTGAGAGAAACAGAAAATTTAGCCAAGAAATTAAAAGATAAAAGCGGGATTTCAAATGAGCTTCAAACAGCGGTAAAAAGGCTAAAAGATAGGCTTTGTGATCTAGGTTTTGAGAGTAAAAATTCTGGTAAAAAATTAAGCATAAATTTTGAAAATGTAAGCGAAGTTAAAATTTTACTTGATAAATTAAGAAAAGTTTAGTTTTAAATATAGTAGAATGCGCCGATTTTTTTCTAAATTTTAATGGTTGTAAAATATAAATCAAATAGAAAGGCTCTAAATGCTTGAAGTTAATCCTTATTTATTATCGCTTACGGTAGTGATTTTCTTAGGACTTATTTTCGTGCTAAATAATATACTATATAAGCCTATTTTAGGTTTTGTAGATGAAAGAAACGCACATATA
The DNA here is from genome assembly GCA_009827235.1 of Candidatus Campylobacter infans. Lineage (GTDB taxonomy): Bacteria > Campylobacterota > Campylobacteria > Campylobacterales > Campylobacteraceae > Campylobacter > Campylobacter infans. Next base: position 31,970 of record SPMW01000009.1, read on the forward strand.
GCCAAAGAAGAAAGCGAGGTAGCAAAATACGGCGCAGACATCAAAAAATACGATGAAGAAGCCGCTAGTATTTTAGCAGATGCCAGAGCGCAAATGCTAGCAATCAAAAAAGAAGCCGCTACTAAGGCCAACGAAGCCGCTAAGGCTTGTATAGAAGCTAGAAAAAGCGAATTAGAAAATGATTACAAAGAATTTGAGCTTGCTTTAAGAAAAGAGCAAGAAGCACTAAAAAACGAGCTTAGTGCGAATTTGCCTTCAATTAGAGAAAGTTTAAAAAATACTCTTTCAAAACTATAAGGACAAAAAATGCAAAAATTATTTTTATTGATTTTACCTGCGTTTTTGCTAGCTGCTGGTGCTAAAAGTGAGCCTGATTATGATATTTTAGCAAGAACGATAAATTTTTTACTTTTTGCTGGAATTTTGTATTATTTGATAGCAAATCCTATTAAAAATGCCTATAAAGCGCGCATAGAAGGCATAGATAAAAATCTAAGTCAAGCCCGCAAAAAAATAGAAGAAGCCAGAGCAAAAGAAGAGTTTGCTAAATCAAAAGTAGCAAAAGCCAAAGAAGATGCCACTAGATTGATAGAAACAGCGCGCATAGAGGCTAGACAACTAACCACTAAAATAGAACGAGATACCCAAGCTAGTTTGATTTCAATGTATGATAGCTATGAAGAACAAAAAGAATTTACGCGCCGTGCCAGCACTAGAAAAATAGTAAGCGATGTGCTTGAAGAAGCATTTAGTGATACTAGCATCAAAATTAGCGAGCAAGGCTTGGTTGATTTAATTAAGAAAAAGGTAAGCTGATGAATGAAGTAATAGCCAAAAAATATGTAAAAGCCTTGCTTGAAAGCTTAGAATTAAATGAGCTAAATGAGATAAATGAAGCTCTTGGCAAGATTGATTCGGCCTTTGGGATAGAAAAATTTATAGATATATTGATTTTGCCTAGCTTAAATGCTAAGGCTAAGGCTGATTTTGTTTTTTCATTAACCGATAGCACAAATGAAAAATTAAAAAATTTCTTATACACCTTAGCGACTGCTAAAAGATTAGAGATTTTGCCACATATTTATAGAGAATTTTCATATCAAAAATCCTTAAAAGATAATGCATTTAAGGGCGTAATTTCTAGCTCTTTTGAACTTAGTCAAGCTAATAAAAAAGAATTAGAAGATAAATTTTCAAAAAAATTAAATGCAAATATAAATTTTGATAGCAAAAAAACCAATTACGATGGTATCAAAATAGAATTAAGTGATTTAGGCTTTGAAGCGAGCTTTTCTATGAGCTTGTTTAAAGCAAAATTGAGTGAATATATATTAAAAGCAATTCAATAAGGAGAGAGCGTGAGCGCAAAATTAAAAGCAGATGAGATTAGTAGCATAATCAAAGAACGCATACAAAGCTATGATCTAAGTATAAATGTAGAAGAAACCGGCAAGGTTATCTCAGTAGCAGATGGAGTCGCTAGAGTTTATGGCCTAAAAAATGTAATGGCTAGCGAGATGGTGGAGTTTGAAAACGGCGAAAAAGGCCTAGCACAAAACCTTGAAGAATCAAGCGTTGGCGTGGTTATTTTAGGCAAGGCCGATAAAATAGTAGAAGGCACTAGTGTAAAACGCCTGGGCAAGCTACTTCGTGTACCTGTTGGCGATGCCTTGATTGGTCGCGTGGTAAATTCCCTTGGTGAGCCACTTGATGCAAAAGGGCCTATTGATGCTACCGAAAGCCGTTTTATTGAAGAAAAAGCAAAAGGCATTATGGCTAGAAAAAGCGTGCATGAACCGCTTCAAACTGGCATAAAAGCCATTGACGCACTTGTGCCAATTGGTAGAGGGCAAAGGGAGTTAATCATTGGCGATCGCCAAACTGGCAAAACTACCGTAGCAGTTGATACCATCATAAACCAAAAAGGCCAAGATGTTATTTGTATATATGTGGCTATCGGCCAAAAGCAATCAACCGTAGCCCAAGTAGTTAAAAAATTAGAAGAATATGGCGCTATGGATTATACTATCGTAGTAGCAGCAAATGCTAGCGATCCAGCAGCGCTTCAATACCTAGCACCTTATGCTGGCGTTACAATGGGTGAGTATTTTAGAGATAATTCACGCCACGCTTTAATTATTTATGATGATTTAAGCAAGCACGCTGTGGCTTACCGCGAAATGAGCTTGATTTTACGCCGTCCTCCAGGTCGTGAGGCTTATCCTGGTGATGTTTTCTATTTGCATTCAAGATTGCTTGAGAGAGCTAGTAAGCTAAATGATAAACTAGGCGCAGGTAGCTTAACGGCATTGCCTATTATAGAAACACAAGCAGGCGATGTTTCAGCGTATATCCCTACAAATGTTATTTCTATTACAGATGGACAAATTTTCTTAGAAACTGATTTATTCAATTCAGGTGTGCGCCCAGCGATCAATGTGGGGCTTTCAGTTAGTCGTGTTGGAGGCTCAGCTCAAATAAAAGCCATAAAAAAAGTAGCAGGCACCTTACGCTTAGAATTAGCGCAATACCGCGAGCTTCAAGCGTTTTCACAATTTGCTAGCGATCTTGACGAAAGCAGCCGTAAGCAATTAGAGCGCGGTCAAAGAATGGTTGAGGTTTTAAAACAACCACCTTATAATCCATTGCCAGTAGAAAATCAAGTGGTATTAATTTATGCTGGTTCAAATGGCTATTTAGATGATATACCAGCTAGCGCAGTGGCTAAATTTGAGGCTGAACTTTATCCATATTTAGAGGCTAAATACCCTGATGTGTTTGAACAAATTAGAAGTAAAAAATCTGTTGAAAAAGACACACAAGATAAGCTTGATAAAGCTCTTAGCGAGTTTAAGGCTACTTTTAGTGCTGAATAAGGCAAAAAAATGGCTAATCTAAAAGATATAAAAAGAAAGATTAAGAGCGTTCAAAATACGCAAAAAACTACAAGCGCAATGAAGCTTGTATCGGTTGCTAAGCTTAAAAAAGCCGAAGAAGCCGCTAAGCGTTCAAGGCTGTATGCTCAAAAAATCAAAGAAGTTTTAAGTGAAATTTCTTATAAAATAAATAAATATGGTTTTGCCATTAAAAACCCTAGATATTATGATATAAAAGCCCCTGTTAGCAAGGTTGATATTGTATTTGTTACTGCTGATAAGGGATTGTGCGGTGGTTTTAATATGGCCACTATCCGCGCCGTGCGCGATATGATCGAAGAATACAAAGCCCAAAAAATAAAAGTCCGCTTGCGTGCTGTCGGTAAAAAGGGTATAGAATATTTTAGCTTTCAAGGTGTTGATATTTTAGAAAGTTACAAGGGCGTAAGTTCAGCACCAACGCCACAAAAGGCCACTGAGGTTATAAGTGAGGCTATTAAAGATTTTGAAGCTGGCGTTACTGATAAAATAGTGCTAATCCACAATGGCTATAAAAATATGATTTCACAAGAAGTTAGAATAAATGATATTTTGCCAGTAGAGTTACCAAAATTTAGCGCACAAGAAGAGGATTTTGATTCTTTAATGGAGGTCGAGCCAAATGACGAGCACGACACCATCATAGGCGCCTTGGTGAATAGATATTTAGAATACGGTATGTATTTTTCATTGATTGATAGCCTAGCAGCTGAGCATTGCGCTAGAATGCAAGCGATGGATAATGCAAGCAATAACGCAAAAGCTAGGGTCAAGCAGCTTGATTTAGCTTATAACAAAGCTCGCCAAAGCTCAATCACCACAGAGCTAATAGAAATTATTAGCGGTGTAGAAGCGATGAAGTAAAATTTTAAAATTTAAAGCAGAAATTTTAAAATTTGTATAAAAAAGATTAAGAAGTAAATTTTATAGGAGTTACGATGAAGGGATTTATTAGCCAAATCACTGGTCCGGTAGTTGATGTGGATTTTCAAGATTACCTGCCAAAGATTAACGAAGCTATCGAAGTTAATTTTAACTTTGAAGGGCAAGCGCGCAAGCTAGTTTTAGAAACAGCAGCGCATTTAGGGGATAATCGCGTGCGCACAATAGCCATGGATATGACAGATGGTTTGGTGCGTGGAAACGAAGCTACTGCTCTTGGCAGTCCTATTACTGTGCCAGTAGGTGAAGAGGTGCTTGGGCGCATTTTTAATGTTACGGGCGATGTGATAGACGAGGGCGAAGAAGGAAATTTTAAAAATCGTTGGAGCATACACCGCGAAGCACCTAGTTTTGATGAGCAAAGCACAAAAAGCGAAGTTTTTGAAACTGGCATTAAAGTAGTAGATTTGCTAGCCCCTTATGCAAAAGGCGGTAAGGTAGGATTATTTGGCGGTGCAGGCGTTGGCAAGACGGTTATTATTATGGAGCTAATTCATAATGTTGCACACGCTCATAGTGGTTATTCTGTATTTGCTGGCGTTGGAGAGCGCACAAGAGAGGGTAATGACCTTTATAATGAAATGAAAGAATCTGGTGTTTTAGATAAAGTTGCCCTATGCTATGGCCAAATGAATGAACCACCAGGCGCAAGAAACCGCGTAGCTTTAAGCGGACTTACAATGGCTGAGTATTTTCGTGATGAAATGGGACTAGATGTTCTTATGTTTATTGATAACATTTTTAGATTTTCTCAATCAGGCTCTGAAATGTCAGCACTTCTTGGTCGCATACCATCAGCTGTTGGTTACCAGCCTACGCTAGCTACTGAAATGGGCAAACTCCAAGAGCGCATAACATCTACTAAAAAAGGCTCTATTACTTCTGTTCAAGCTGTTTATGTACCAGCTGATGACTTGACAGATCCTGCGCCTGCTACGGTATTTGCCCACCTTGATGCTACTACTGTTTTAAGTCGTGCGATAGCTGAAAAAGGCATTTATCCTGCTGTTGATCCACTTGGTTCTACTTCGCGCGTGCTTGATCCACAAATCATAGGCGAAGAGCATTACAAAGTAGCTCGTGGCGTTCAATCCGTGCTACAAAAATACAAAGATTTACAAGATATAATCGCTATTTTAGGTATGGACGAATTAAGCGAAGAAGATAAACAAATCGTTGATCGCGCTAGAAAAATTGAGCGTTTCTTATCTCAGCCATTTTTCGTAGCTGAGGTATTTACAGGCAGCCCTGGCAAATATGTAAGCTTAGATGAAACAATAAACGGCTTTAAGGCAATCTTAGATGGTAAATACGACCATTTACCAGAAAACGCCTTTTATATGGTAGGCAATATAGAAGAGGTTGTGGCAAAGGCCGAAAAATTAAAGGCATAAGCGATGAAAAGCATACACTTAGAAATAGTAACACCTGTGGGGATGATATTTTCAAATGATGTGCTAAGCGTTGTATTGCCTGGTAGCGAAGGCGAATTTGGCGTGCTACCAGGGCATGCTTCATTAGTTACGCTATTAGGTGCTGGTGTTATAGATATACAAAATCAAGATGATAGCCATGATATGGTGGCTGTGGATTCTGGTTATGTTGAAGTAAGCGAAAATAAAGTAGAGGTGTTAGCCGAAGGTGCTGAGCTAATAAGTGGTGCTGATGATAGTGCTATTGCTAAATCGCTTGAAAAGGCAAAAGCCTTAATAAGCAAAATGGGTTATGATGATAGCTTATTAAAAGTTACCATGACTAAATTAGAATCAGGCGCGCATAAATAATGTTGCAAAACGCATTAACCTTTTTGGCTAATTCTAGCATTATTACCTGGATAGTGTTGGCGTGGCTATCGATTTATTTTGTGATGAGTTTTACTATCTTGCTATCGCGTTATGTAGGACTTAACGCTTGGCAAGTGCGTGAAAATTTAGCCTTAGAGCGCGTTTTGATGGGTGGCAAAATAGAAAATACAAGCTCGATTTTAAAAAAATGCACCGAAGCAGTAAATAAAGAAAAATTAGAAGTTTATATAGGCTTGGCTGAGTCAAAGGCTACTAGCGGTTTGACTTTGCTTGCTATTGTGGCTTCTACTTCGCCTTTTATAGGGCTTTTTGGTACGGTAGTTAGCATACTTGAAACTTTTGCTAGACTTGATGCCTCAGCTGGTGGCATAAATGCCATAGCCTTGTCTATTTCAGAGGCATTAGTAGCTACTGGTTGTGGTATTTTTGTAGCAATTCCTGCGTATAGCTTTAATTTAATGATAAAACGAAAAGCCTTTGAAATAGTAAGCATTATCAAGCGCGAAGCCAATGTGCTATTAAGCTATAACCATGATAAATTATGATGAAAAGCCTGAATTAAATATCACGCCTCTTGTTGATATTATGCTTGTGCTTTTAGCTATTTTGATGGTTGCTATGCCAGCATTGATTTATGAAGAAAAAATTTCAGTCCCACAAGGCACGCAAAGCAAAAACAAGCAAGACAGCCCAAAAGCCCTAACCATACGAGTAGATAAGCAAAAGCGAGTGTATATAAATAATGAAAATTTTGCTTTAAATGAAAATTTGCTAGCTGATAAATTAGTTCAATTAAATAGTATTTACGCAGTAGATTCGCCAGTTTTTATAAAGGCTGATGAAGCTTTAAACTATGGCGATGTGATGAGCGTGTTAAGAAGTGTGAAAAACGCAAACTATAAAAATGTGGCATTAGAAACCAAATGATAAATGTATATTTTCCTACTTTTAACGCTTTTATTATTTCGCTTGCTTTATATATCGCTCTTGGGGGGTTTATTATTTATAAAGCTGCTGATGCGATGAGTGCTACTAAGCGTTATACTGATACAAAAGATGCTTTTATGGATGTTGTTTTAATTAGCCCTGAGCGAGCAGATACCATAATGTCGCCAAAATCAAAAATAACAAATAAAGATCAAAACGAAATAAAAGAAGCAAAAATAGCAAAAAAACAAGAGCAAATGACTACAAATAAAGCCACGCAAGCAAGCAACGAGCCTGCGATAACAAAACCAGAGCCTATATCGGCCAAATCGTTATTTGATGATATAAAAATAAAACAAAACCCAGAGCCTAAAAAGGCCGTCCAAAGCAATAAAAAAAGCTTTAAGCAAAACTCAGCTGCCGTACAAACTGCCATCGATAAAATAAATGCCTTGCAAGATTCTGATAAGATTCGCGCCCCAAAACACGGGCTTAAAGGCGAGTTTGATGAGTTTAATGGCGCAGTTACTAGGCTTATAGAATCGCGCTGGCAACGATATAGGACAAATACAAACGATAGAGTAGTGGTAAGATTGAGCATTGATGAAAATGGGCGTTTATTAGCTTATAATTTTATTACGCGCTCTTATGATTTAGAGTTTCAAAGCAAAGCGCGAGATTTGCTTGAAAATTTAAAATTTGTTAATTTTCCTATCCCGCCAAATAGGCAAAAGCTCACATTTACGGTGGGATTAAGCGATAAATTAAATGATGAAATTTCAATAAAATCGGAGTGAAAATGAAAAAAATTTTAATTTTATTAGCTTTTGTGGCTAGTTTATTTGGCGCAGATGCTACTATTGAGGTGGTAAATCGCGGTGCGAGTTTGCCTAAGATAATGATTCAAGATGCTACTTTAAATTTTGCTAGCGATGATATAAAAGAGCGTTTTTTGCGAATGATTAAGGGAGATTTAAAAGTAGGTTCAGCTTTTGAGGTAATACAAGAGCATGAAAATACCACCATGGATAGCCCCTTAACCTCTGCGCAAATTACGGCAACTTCCCCACAATTCGTGCTTAGATATGCTTTAAGTGGCGGGATTGATTATTTAAATTTGCATGTAAAATTATTGAATGTAAGCGATGGAGCTGTGCGCTTTGAGGCAAATTATAGCCAAAAAGATGTGGCTAAATGGCCTTTTATCTCCCATCGCGCCGTAGCTGATATAGCTCGCTCTCTTAATCTTTCGCCGATTGAATGGATGGATAAGAGCATTTTGATATCTCAATACACAAGTCCTGGTGCTAGTCGTATAATCATAGCTGATTACACTCTAACCTACCAAAATGTAATTTTAAGTGGCGGTTTAAATATTTTTCCAAAATGGGCTAATGCCGAGCAAAGCGCATTTTATTACACTTCTTATGTAAAGGGCAAACCTACGCTATTTCGTTATGATTTAGCAAGCGGTAAAAAAATGAGCATAATTAGCTCACAAGGTATGGTTGTAGCCAGCGATGTAAGCGCTGATGGACAAAAACTACTTCTAACAATGGCACCAGAAGATCAAAGCGATATATTTTTATATGATTTAAAAACTCGATCAACCACTAAAATTACAAATTATAGTGGAATTGATGTGAATGGAAATTTTATAGAAAATGACACGCGCGTGGTTTTTGTAAGCGATAGAATGGGCGCGCCAAATATTTTTGCTACTGATTTAAATGGCAGAGCAGTAGAGCAGCTAGTATATCACGGCAAAAACAATAACTCAATCTCAACTTGGCAAAATTATATTGTATATTCTAGCCGTGAAAGCAACAGCGAGTTTGCTCAAAAAACCTTTAATCTTTACTTAATCTCTACTAAAAGCGATTATATTCGCCAGCTAACAGCAACTGGCATAAATACCTCACCACGCTTTTCAAGTGATGGCGGGAGCATTGTTTATATCAAGCATTCAGGTGCGCAAAGCGCCCTAGGGATAATCCGCGTAAATGAAAATAAAAGTTTTGCTTTTGCGCTTAATATAGGCAAATTACAAGCAATCGATTGGTGATTTATTTAAAATTTATAGCTTTTTATAACTGCGGCGGCTTTTTAAAGTTCGCCTTTTATAAATTTTATAAAATTTAGCAAAAATTAAGCTATAAATTTTGAACTTTTTAATTGATATTAGAAAATTTTGTGATATAATCTGCGCTTATAATTTCTTTTAAAGGGTCTTACATGAAAAAATTAGCATTTGTTTCAGCTTTAATTGCTGCTTTATTTATGGCTGGTTGTAGCTCAAAATCTCCAAGCACAAGCACAACCAACACAGATGATAACTCTAACATAGAGAGCATAGATGTAGCTAGCATACTTAGTGGCATTCAAAACCAATTACAAAATGTATATTTTGATTTTGATAAATTTAGCATTCGCGCCGATCAACAAAACGCAATCACCACAAATGCCGCACTTTTTAACCAAAACAATGCTAGTTCTTTTACTATCTTAATAGAAGGTAATTGCGATGAATGGGGTTCTGATGAGTATAATTACGCTCTTGGCGTAAAACGCGCAAAAGCTGCCAAAGAAGCCTTAGTAGCCCAAGGCGTAAATGAATCTCGCATCAGCATAGCTAGCAATGGCGAAAGCAAGCCAGTATGCACCGAACGCTCAAAATCTTGCGATGCGCAAAATCGCCGTGATGAGTTTAAGGTAATGCAATAAGCAAATGAGAAGCTTAGGATTTATACAAATTTTATTAGTAGCTACACTTGCAAGTCATCTTTTTAGCGATGAAACTTCTGTGTTTGATGGGCTTGCAAGCAGTGTCGGCACTACTCAAAATGTAGAGGCACTAAATGCTGAAATCAAAGCTAGCAAAGAAAGCATAGATGGCATTCGCTCGGTAGTTGATGGCCTTAGCGCAAATAATCAAAAACTAAATATCCGCTTAAATGATTTAGAAAGCTTGCTATCAAACGACATAAACACTCAAATTTTAGAGCTTAAAAAAGCACAGCTTGAACAAAATGAAAAACTAAATAAATTAACCCAAGCCGTAACCGCACTAGCTACTGCCCTACAAAGCAAAGAAAGCCAAAAGGCTAAAAAAGCTGAGCCAAAGCCTAACAAAATTAGCCAAAACAATGAAAATTTCGCCTCTATGCCAGCAAGTGCTGTATTTGAAAGCGCCCAAAAGAATTTTGATGCTAAAAAATACGATAATGCAAAAGCGGCTTTTGAGTATTTAATACAAAAAAATTACAGACCTGCGTATTCAAATTTTATGCTAGGTGAAATTGCTTATGCAAAAAAGCTTTATAAAGAAGCAATCCCTTATTACCGCACTAGCGTTAATTTATACGACAAAGGCTCTTATATGCCACGCTTGCTTTATCATACGGCTATCAGTTGTGATAAAATAGGCGATAAACAAAGTGCTAATAAATTTTATTCTACTTTAAAAGTTGCTTATCCAGATAGCGATGAAGCTAAAAAATCTCCAATCCGTAAATAGCTTTGCGCGCGAGCAAAGCTGATATTTTAGATGTTAGTTCATATTTGTTGTAGCGTTGATAGCGATTATTTCATAAAAAAACTTCGCCAAACTTACCCAAACGAACCTTTATTGGCTTATTTTTACGACCCAAACATTCATCCATATAGTGAGTATTTATTGCGTTTTAGCGATGTTAAGCGATCGTGTAAAAAGCTTGGTGTGCCATTAATTTGTGGCGAATACGATTATGAATCTTGGCTTAGTGGCACAAAAGGCTTAGAAAACGAGCCAGAAAAAGGCAAGCGGTGTGAGTATTGTTTTGATTTTAGAGTAAATCAAAGTGCTAAAAAAGCCATTGAGCTTGGAGAAAGCACCATCACAACAACCTTGCTAATGAGTCCTAAAAAAAATTTTAATCAGCTTGAAAATTCGCTAAAAAGTGTAAGCGAGCGTTACGGATTAAAATATTTAGCCATAGATTTTAGAAAAGGCGGTGGCACTAGCGAGCAGTTTAATAATGCCAAAAAAGAAAAATTATACCACCAAAATTATTGTGGCTGTTTATACGCATTAAATGCGCAAAGAAGTCAAAATGAAGCTTGGGAGCTAATTAGCCCACTTGGCGCTCAAACCCAGCCAGCCAGCATAAAATCGCGCCTAAAACTTTATAAAAAAGTAAGAAAATGCGAAAAATTAAAGCAAGATTACGAGTTAAACCGCGTAAAAATTTTAAATTATCGTTTAAAAAACGCTAGGCTGAGTTTTGATGGTGTGGTGATGGATAGTTATTTTTTATTTTATAGCTATATAAATAAGGGTTTTACGCGCTTTAATGCCATAGAAAATAAAAATATTTTCTATGGGAAAGATGAGGTTTGGCTTGTTAGTTTAAAGCATTTTAATCACCTAGCAAATTTTAATTACAAAAGCGTGCGCGAGCTGATATACTCACCACCCAAGCTAAAAGCTGAGCTACATATCCGCAAAAAACTATGTGGCAAAAATAGCCTAAATCCTATAATCATTTTAGATAAAATTTTAAGCGCAAAATGCGAAATACAAATCGATAGCGTGCTTTTTCATTCAAGCGTGGAAAAATTAAAAGTAAAAAATCATAAATTTTAACTTTTCAAAAATCTTGGATTTTATAAATTTATGTGAGTAATTTTGCGCGCTAAAATATATAATTAAAATTTTTACAAAAACCCTTGACATAAAAAAAAATTTTAGTTAAAATCCCAATCTTTTTTAAACAATCCGGATTAGCTCAGCGGTAGAGTAGTCGGCTGTTAACCGATTGGTCGCTGGTTCGAATCCAGCATCCGGAGCCATTTGCTTTTACTTCAAAATTTTTAATTTGAAATTTCAAAATATTTTTTTCTTTAACTTTAAACAATGCTCTTGAAATATTTGCTATTTTAGCTTTTAAGCATAATTATGCCATCGCAAAAGCAAAATAGCTAAGGCTAATGAATACAACGCGCAATAAATTAGAATAAATAAAAATAAACTGAAATGGTGGAGATGTGCAGGGTCGAACTGCAGTCCAAAAATAACCTCATAAAGCCATCTACATGCTTAGTAGAAGTAAAGCTTCATTCACGCGACCTACTTCCCAAGGCTGATGCGAGAACTAAGACAAAATTTTCGTGGTTTAGTGCGTCAGGCTAAATCCTTAGTCGCTATAAATGACCCAAAATGCCAGCCTAGCGACAAGCCAGCAAAACAGGGCTCAACTGAACTTACGCAGCTTTAGCGTAAGCAGGAGCAAAATTAGCGTTGTTTGCGTTTAATTTAATTTAGGCTTTATAAGCTATGCCAAAAGCTGCATGCGGCTAGACTCAGCTACTCTTGTCGAAGCCAAATCATCCCCAAAAAAGTTGCGAATGTTAGCCAAATAAACTTAAATAAAAATAAATTTTATTCATTATCCTTAGGGTTTTTGGCTAGTTTGCTTTTAAAAATTTTGTCATAAAAAAATAAATAAAAATACCCAACCACACCGCTAGCAAGGCTGGCTAACAAAATCCCTATCTTATCAGCATAAAAAAATTCTTTGCTTTCATGGTAGGCAAGAGAATTAACAAAGAGCGACATCGTAAAGCCAATGCCCGCAAGAATGCAAACTCCATATAATTTGCCCCAAGTCGCCCCGCTTGGAAGCTTGCCTAGCTTTAAAATTTTAATGAAAACAAAGGTGAAAATAAACACGCCAACTTGCTTGCCAACAAAAAGCCCAAAGAAAATGCCCATACCTACATTATTTACAAGCTGTGAAAGCTCCACGCCACGCAAGCCAACCCCCGCATTTACAAAGGCAAAAACCGGCAAAATAAAAAAAGTCGTAATGCCGTGTAAATCTTCATGAAGCTCATCGAGCATTCTATTGCCATCTTTATCCACAGTAGGTATGCAAAATGCCGCCAGTACGCCAGCAATAGTCGCATGCACGCCACTATTTAGCACACTTAACCACAGCAAAAATGTAAAAAGCATATAAACTGATTTTTTGCCAACGCGCAGTTTATTAAACACCCAAAGCACCACAAGGCAAGCTGCTGCTAACATCATAGAGGCTGTATAAAGATGCTCTGTGTAAAATAGCGCGATAATGATAATCGCGCATAAATCATCAACCACAGCCAAAGTAAGCAAAAAGATTTTTAATCCGCTTGGTATGCGTGAGCCTAGCAAGGCCATAATCCCCACAGCAAAGGCAATATCAGTAGCAGTAGGTATGGCCCAGCCACGAAGCGCGAATTCATTTGAGTGGTTAAACGCCCAAAAAATCAAGGCCGGCGTGATAACCCCACCAAGCGCGCCAACGGCCGGCAAGGCGATTTGGCTAGGTCTGCTAAGCTCGCCCTCGCGCACTTCTTTTTTAAGCTCTAAGCCAACCACAAAGAAAAAAATCGCCATCAATCCATCATTTACCCAAGTAATCAGCGGTTTAGCCAAATCATGCCCGCGAAATCCTATAATAAATTGCGAATGTAAAATTTCATTATAAAAATGCGATAAAATGCCGTTTTGAAAAATCAGCGCAAGAGCCGTGGCAATTAATAATATCACGCCACCAGCTGCTTCGTGGTGTAAAAGTTTGGTTAATGCTTGCATATTTTGCCTTTTTGAAGGTAAAAAATTTTGCGATTGTAGCAAAACAACTTACAAGATAAACTTAAAATTTAAAATTTCAAGCCCAGCTTATTAAAATTTCTAGCTCTTAATCGCCAAAATAAAACGAAATTTTAAAATCTAGCGCATTAAAAAAAATAAAATAAAACGAAATTTTAAAATTTACAAAAGCATACTTGCGGCGCGCTCTATGGCCTCAGCTAGTCTATCCTGGCTAAGTGGCTTAGTCAAAAACTCATACGCGCCCGCTTGCATTACTTGCTCGTGCATGCTAATATCATTTGAAATCATAATCACCGGGATCGAGAGCATTCCGCTGTCTGCTAAATTTCTAATAAGCTCAAAGCCATTCATAAGTGGCATATGCACGCAAGAGACGATCAAAGATATGCCATAATCTTCATATAAAATTTTCAAGCCCGCAATGCCATTTGGCATAGCAAGCACTTCTTTTACGCCTGGAATTTTACTAAGCATAATGGTTTCAAGCTTTTTAGCGGCAGCGTTTGGTTCTAAAAGCAAAATGCGAAGATCTTTCATTAAAATCTTTTACCTATACTAAACTCAAATTTACTAGTATCATCGCCATCTTTACTATCAAGTGGCTTAGCAAAAATCACTTGCAATGGCCCTAAAATCGTAACCCATTCAATGCCTACGCCCATAGAAGTTCTGTGAATTTCGCTGATTTTATCCTGGCCTATTGTGCCAAAATCCGCAAAAACTAGCCCACGCATTTTAATGCGGTTGATTATAGGAAAGCTAAGCTCCAAAGAATTGCTAAATGCCATTTTACCGCCTGTTTTGATGTCCTCACAGCCAAAAACGATCAAGCCGTGGCTATCGATAGGATTGCAAATGCGTTTTTTAGGGCTTAATGAATGCGCATCAAAACCACGAACAGAGCCTAATCCGCCCAAAAATAACTTTTCATTTATTGGTAGCTTGCTCGCATCGCTATTCCACAAATAGCTAAAAGTAGCCTTATAGCGCAAAATTAAATCCACTCCAAGATAATCCTCTAAGCCCTCATAAATGCTAAAATCATTCGTGCTTTTTACAAATTTTTCATCTCCACCAAGCCCTGCGATTTCAAGTGCCGAGCTAGCAATAAAGCCTGATCTTGGCAAATAAAAATCATCTGTATTATTCCACGAAATGCTAGGCGTAATGGCGCTTTTCCAATGCTTGCCATTTAAATAGCCAGCATCTTTATAAAAGGCATCAAGGCCTGAAATTTTATTGCGTTGGACATGATAATTTATAAAAACATTTGTATAACGGCCTATTTGGCGCCCAGCCGATGCTGACAATCCATAAGCATTTTGGGTGTATTCATCCCATTTGTATTCGTAGCCATAAACCGAGCCACCAAGGCTATAAGGCGAGTCATTCACGCGCGGATTAGTTAAACTAATGCGCCCATTTAATTTATCATCGCTTTTATCCACGCTTACTGCGCCTTGATAGCCTGAGCCAAAAAGATTATTTTCGCTAACCCCAGCGCTTAATAAAAGCCCATCACCCGTGCTATATCCTATGCCTCCGCTGATTGAGCCGGTATTTGTTTCTTTTACAATTACTTCTAAATCCACCTCATCATTGCTTACTTGCTTTTCTATGATATCAACATCTTCAAAATATCCCGTGCGTTTTAGCGCGTTTTTGCTATCTTTTAGATCGCTTCTACTATATAAATTGCCCTCTGTCAAATACAGCTCACGGCGAATTACGCGATCTAGCGTGTCGGTATTGCCCGAGATTATTACATTGCGGATATAAACCTTTTCATTTAATAAAATTTGATAATTTATATCCACTTTTTTGCTTAATTCATTTGGCGTGGTTTTTGGATATACTCTAACATAAGCATAGCCTTTATCAGCTATTAAATCACTTATTTTTTCTTGATCACGCCTTAGCCAAAGAGTGTTGAAAGTATCGCCGGTTTGAAGTTTTAAGGTTTTTAGGATTTTTTGGGCGTTTATATCAAGCTCACTAGGCAAATCCAAGCTAATTTCGCCCACTTTATAACGCTCGCCCTCTTGGATATAATAGCTCAAATCCGCAGTATAGCTATCAAAATAAGTATTTAAATAAGCCCGCGATACATTCGCGTCTAAAAACCCGCGTTTTAGGTATTGTTCGCGGATTTTATCGCTATCTTGTGGCAAGGAAAAAATTTTAACCGCCCCATCATTAAAGCCCCACATCCAGCCTAAAAGCTCTTTTTGTTTATTATCCACAAAAGGCTCTATATCACTATAATCTAAAACATTAGCCCCTATTAAATTTACTTTTTTTATAGTGATATTTTCGCCACGATTTACCTTAAAGCTAACTTGAACGCTATTTTCATCATTTAAGCTGATCACATCATCGCCCACGATAGTATCAAAAAAGCCCTTTGCTTCATAAAACTGCCTTACGCGCATCTTAGCTAGATTTATAGCGCGCTCATCATACATTTGCCCTTTTTTAATGCCGATTATATTTATTATGGCTTTTTCATCATTTGTTACCACGCCTTTTATATCAATGCGCGCAATTACGGGCTTTTCTTTAAGATGGACTATCACATCGCCGTTATTTTCCTCAATAAAAATATCTTTAAAATAACCTTGCGCAAATAAAGCTTTTATGGCCTTATTTGAGCTTTCATCAGTTAAAACGGCGCCTTTTTTAAGTCCGCTAATCTCACTAGCACTTAGCTCGCTAAGATGAACCATACCTTTATAAGTTACGCTATTTATCGTTACAGCTTGTAAGAATGAAAGCATTAAAAAGCTTATTACGCCCGCTAAAAAGCCTAATTTTTTCATCATTTAACTTTCAAAATAAAATAAAATCGCCGATTTTAGCACATTTTTTTTTAACTATGCTTTAAAATTTGCTATAATCTCCGCTTTTATTTTTTCTTAAAAGCTTGGAATTTAGGGCTTTTTGGCATAAGGGCATAAATATGGTAAAAGTCGGCATTATTGGTTTAGGGTTAATTGGCGGCTCTTTGGGGCTTGCTTTACAGGATTTAAAATTAGTAAAAAAAGTCTTAGGCTATGATTTAAGCTCTCAAAACGCAAAAGACGCGCTAAAACTTGGCTTAGTTGATGAAATAGCAGAGTTTGAAACCATTAAAAAAACCTGCGATATTATTTTTATAGCCATACCAGTTGAGGCGATTATATCGGTATTATCAAAACTTAGCGATATACCTAAAAGCACGACTATTATTGATTTTGGCTCAGCCAAAGAAAAAATCCTAAACTCTTGCCCTAAGATGATTTTAGATAATTTTATCCCAGCTCACCCTATGGCAGGCACTGAAAACTCAGGCCCAAAAGCCGCCTTTAAAACCTTGCTAAATGGCGCAATAGTCGTAATTTGCGATGATAAAAAAGCCGATGAAACCCATGTAAAGCGCGCTGTTGAGCTTTTATCACATCTTGGTATGAAAATCATCTTTATGAGCGCAAAAGACCACGATCACCATGTCGGCTTTATCTCGCATTTACCGCACGCCATTAGCTTTTCATTAGTTAATGCCACGCTAAAAGAAGAAGATAGGCGCAATATTTTATTGCTCTCAGGTGGCAGTTTTACTGGTATGGCGCGCATTTCAAAAAGCAACGAAGATATGTGGTGTGATATTTTTAGGCAAAATAAAAATAACCTACTCAGCGCGATGCAAGCATTTAAGCGCGAATTTTCTCATTGCGAAGAGCTAGTTAAAAACGAAAAATGGGACGAGCTAAAAGAATGGATCAAAAACGCAAGGCAAATAAGAGAAATTTTATAAAATTTACGCGCATTTAGCGGATAGATTTTGAAATTTTGCACCACGCCCCGCGCCAAATTTTAAAATTTAATCCGCGCACCGCCGAAAATCCGCGCCCAAAAATCACGCAAAAATCAGCGTTTGCCAA
>SPMW01000010.1 GCA_009827235.1 Candidatus Campylobacter infans
TGGCTCTGGTGGATCTGGCTCTGGCGGTGGTGGCTCTGGCGGCGATGGCTCTGGCGGTGGTGGCTCTGGCGGTAATTATGGCGGTATCGATTATGGTACAGGTGATTTAGACAATGTAGAAGGTTCTATTGATAAAGCTAGTAATGGTTTTTTTGATGGCTTTTTTGGCATATTTTCAGATTTTGAAAGCTTTTTAAAAGAATTTGATAGTTCAGCAAAAAGTGCTATTGAAGAGTTTGAATCTGCTATAAATAGTCCTATAAAACATAAAAATGTAAATTCTTGTGCTAGAAGTTATGATTTTGGCATTTCTACTGCTACGATTGATTTATGCGAGCCACTTAGTAAAATGTCTAGTATTACTTATGCTGTATTTTTTATTAGTTTTTTGGTTATTGGTGTAGGTTCTTTTTTGAGATTGATAGTTATGCTGTTACCAGCATTACATTCTAAATAAGGGGATTATTTATGCCTGCTTTTTTTGCTGCTATTTGGGGTTTTTGTGGTAGTTTAATTGGTTTTTTAAGTAGTATAGCAGTTACTTTTTTAACTAGGTTTTTAGATAAAATCAGTGTAGGTTCTTTTTTTTCATCTATGCTTTTGCCTTTGATTAAGGCAGGCACTTTTTCTGTAATGTTTTTAGTTTTTACTGGTTTTTTAAATTTTATAAAAAAGATTTATGATTTAGTAAAAAGAATTTTAAATGAAATAAATACTGTTCAAAATGGTGGCGGTGAAAATGATATTTTGGGCTTAGCTACTGATATATTAAACAGTATAGGATTTTTTAAAGCTTTGGATGATTCTTGGACTTTGTTAAGTCCTTTGTATTTTGGTTTTTTGGCGTTATTTACTTATTTGTTGCTTGCTAAGGCTTATCAGCTTGTTGTAGGCTTTTTATTAGAATTTTTCAATTTAAGCTCTGGTGCTAGCGCAAATTCTGTTAAAGGTCGTAAGTAATGGCAATTACTTATATTGTTGGCAATCCCGGCTCAGGTAAAACTTTTTTTGGCGTTAAAATTTTATATGATTATTTTATAAAAGAAAATAAGCCTAATTTTTTAGACAAAATTTTAAAAAAGAATGATAAAAAAGATGATAAAAATTTTGTTGTAGCATATACAAATATAAATCAGTTTAATTTTGAATCAAGCGATAAAATTAAAAAATTTGAATATGACAAATTTTACGAAAAAATAAGCTTAGTTTATAATTCCTATGTGTTTGAAAAAGCAGACGATAATAAATTAATTGAATTGCTAAAAGATTTAGATTTATATAAAGCTTTATTTGTAATTGATGAGATACATAATTTTTTTAATAATGCTGATGATGTTTTGGTTTGGTGGCTTACTTATCATAGACATTTATACCAAGAATTATATTTTATAACACAAAGTCTTAGTTTAGTTGCGCCTTGTTATAAAAATGTTGCTGAATTCTTTTATAAAGCTAGTGATAGTTCGCATAGGTTATTTTCTAAAAA
The DNA here is from genome assembly GCA_009827235.1 of Candidatus Campylobacter infans. Lineage (GTDB taxonomy): Bacteria > Campylobacterota > Campylobacteria > Campylobacterales > Campylobacteraceae > Campylobacter > Campylobacter infans. Next base: position 1,487 of record SPMW01000010.1, read on the forward strand.
GTTTAGATATTCACAATACACTACCGCAAATTTGTATAAAAAAGATCTAATTAAAAAAATACATATTGATTTTGACGAAAAAATTTTTAATCTTTATCATAGTGGCAATAACGGCTTAGGTAAAAGTGCTGTAAAAAAATTCTTTTTAATTGCTTTTGTTCTTTTTATTTTTTGTTTTATTATTTTTAAAGTTATTATGTCCGTTTTTTTTACGCCAGATACACAAAACATTAAACAACCTGAAAATAAAATTTCGTCTCAAGCACAAAATTTGCTAAAAAATGATTTATCTCAATATGTTAAAAATTTTAATCAAAATTTAGAAAATAAAGAGCGATTGCTTTCTTATTATTTTGTTTTTACTTGTTCTTATTCTTATTGTATTTTTGAAAATTCTATTAATGAATATGATAGAGATTTAATTTTTAAACTTATACATGATACTCGCATTCTTTATCGCTCTGCTAGACAATTAACTTCTGGTCTTATTAAATATTCTTTTCTTTTAGAAAATGATGTTTTTAAGCCTTTAAAAATTGAATACAAAGGTAAAACTGATGAAAAAAATTCTGATAATAGCATTTTTGCTGGCTTTGGTTCTCAAAGCTCAAATCGTTAAGTCTAATTTATTACAATTTGCTGATTTAGCAAGTGTAGAAAATAAAACTCAAATTTTAATTAGTGGCTCGATTGTCCCTGATGATTATATTTTTTTTACAAGTAGTAAAAATCCTAAAATTTCTTTGAGTTTATTTAAGAAAATGGTTGAGCTTCAAGGTTTAAGGTTTTTAAAATTAGATGATTTTTATTTTATAGATAATTTAACAGATAATCAAAAAAATGCTGTAAATAATGAAAGCTTAGAAAATTCATCTATTAATGAAAATCTTTATTATATTAAACTTTCTGGCAATAGTTTTGATGATTTAAATTCTATTCTTAGTTTGTATGAAAAAAACGCTACTTATATATCGCAAGATAATTCAGCTGTTTTTAAAGCTAGTGAAAAGCAATTTAGTGAAATTATAAGTTATTTGCCAAATTTTGACACAAAAGAAAAAGAGCAAGTAAGCTTTAAAATTACGATTTTAGAAACTGAAACTAATGTGTTAAAAGAGCGTGGCACTGAGATTAATTCGCTTTTAGAATTATCAGAGCATAAAGATTTTAAATTATTTTTTAATATGCTTACTGTTCCTTACACTCAATCTAGCAATGTTATTAAAAAAAGCAATGAATTTTATGGTGTTTTACAATTTTTAGATAAGAATGATATTACTAAAATTAAAGCTTCGCCTTTTTTAGTGGCTAAAAATAATACACAAGTAAATTTTAGTTCAGTTAAAAATTTGCCTTTTTTAAGTAATACTAGCACTTATACTCAATCTGCCGTTCAAACTCAAAATACTTATGAATATAGAGATGTCGGCTTAAAACTAACATTAAAGCCTGTAATAGTTGGCGACATGATAGATGTAGATTTGAATCTTATTTATGAAAATTTACTAAGCACGGGTGATAGTTTAACTCCTAAAACTAGTAAAAAAGAGCTTAAATCAAATTATAGGCTTAAAAAAGGTGAAATAATCGTTTTAAGCGGTATAAATCAAAGCACTAACATTGAGGTTAAAAAAGGCATTCCTATTTTAAAAGATATTCCTATCTTACAATATATTTTTAGCACTAAAAATAAAGAGTTGAGCGAAAGTATTTTAAGTATTAGTATTGAAGTTTTCTAAGGTGGCTAGAATGTATAGAGAAGCTTATAATAGACTTGTTTATAGATTAGAGCTTATTAGCGATGATATAGCTTGCTATTTTGAAAATGGCGACACTGACGAATTAAGAAGTTCTATTGCTAACTTATTAGATTTAGTTGCTAGCGCAAATTCTTATGGTAAGGTGTTAGCTTATGAGAGCCAAAAACAAAATTCTTTAATTTCTAATGATAATAAGGTCGGTGTTTATGTTAAATAATGAATATTTATTTGACTTAGATACTGGCGCTGCGCTTGCGCTTTCGAGCGACCGCTACGAAGTAGCGGGCGCGAAAAGCGCAGCGCCTTGTCAAATTAATAAAAAACTTTCAGTTTTTCACTCAAACAATGAAATAATCAATTTTGGCATTTCAAAAATTGATATTAAAAACGCAAATTTAAAGTTAGAAAGACAACGAAAGTGGCTAGAAAATCAAAATTTTATTAGTCAGTTTGGACAAATTAAAAGCTTGCTTGATTGTTCTTTAAGCGCAAATATTAGTCCTAAATATTATGCTGAGCTAAATAACCGAGTAAATACCATACAAGATTTTTGTTTTAACGAAAATTTAAAGACTTCATTTTTAACTATTACCTTAAATGGTTGTTTTAGGGACGCTTTGCGTGGCGATTTTTCACGCTTTAAATTACAAGATAAAAGGCTTTTACCTTATTATTTAGCAGAAAAACTAAATAATAACGAAGCATTTACTATAAAAGATTTAGTAAATTTTTTAAATCATTTATGGTTTGTTTTTGTTAAAAGAATTCATACTAAGTATAAAAATTTTAAAAAATATTACATAAGAGCTTTTGAGCCGCACAAAAAAGACGGCGTGCCACATATTCACGCATTGTTATCTTACCCTGAATTTGCGCACGATTATATATTAAAAACTTTTAAAAATATTTTTTACGCACCGCAAAATTTAAAAACTAATTATTTAAGTAAAGAGCAAATATTAAATGGCGAAATTAACGGTTTCCAATGGACTTTAAATAATCCATCAGGCTATATTTTAAAATATATAAATAAAAGTTTTGTAAATTTTAATAAATCTAAAAATTTAAACGCGATTTCGTCTTGGTATGTTAAGCATAAAGTGCGTAGATTTATAAGCTCACGCCATCAAATTCCTTTGTGGATTTATAGAAAAATTAATTTTTTTTTCAAGGATTTTTATAATTTATGCACTATAAAAAATAATGCTGATTGGATTTGTGAATGGGATATTAAAAAGCATTATTTTAGGCTTGAAAATGTATTTAATGATGAGCTTATTCATTATGAAAACGGGATTTTTACGCATAGTATTAAGGGCGTAGTGCTACACGAATACCAAAAAGCTTTATATAGTTCATTAAGTAAAAAAGTAAAAATAACCTTTAAAAAAGAAAAGTTAGATTTTAAAGTGAAGCCTCTTTTAATAAAATTTCCAAATAGGCTTAAAAATTATGATTTAATTCAATATTACATAAGTTTAGGCAAGCAAAATACTCCGCATTTTGCGCTAGTAGAAAATGAAATTTATAAACGCTTAAAAATTAAAAAAACGCTTAAACAATCAATGCTAGATTATTTTAATATTAAGCTTGAAATGGACGGCTTACACAATTTAAATAATTCAAGCGAAATTCAAGTATTTTAAGGATAAAAAATGACATTTGATTATTACGCAGAGCTTTACTTAAAATTTGGTAAGCAAAATTGGAGAAATAGCACCTATGATAAAAATTGTGGTATAGTTAAAAATAGGCTTAGTGATTTTTCAAATATGAAAATAAATGAGATTAAACCTAGCATTATCAAACTTTGGCTTAATTCAATAGATGATGTAAGCAATAAAAGTAAAAAACATTATATAAGCGCATTATCACAAATATTTCAGCTAGCTTTACAAGATGAAGTAATAAGTAAAAATCCTTTAATACATTTAGCAAATTTACACCACAATACACCAAAAATTCAGCCATTTAATGATGGTGAAGTTCAAGCAATATTACAAGCTAGCAAGCATTTCACTAAGAATTTTCAAATATTTTTATATTTGGGATTTTTTACTGGTATGCGAACAGGTGAGATATTAGCTTTAAAAATTAAAGATATTGATTTAGACAATTTAATAATAAATATAAACGCTACACGCTCACGCTTTGGAGAGAATGAACCTAAAACATTAAAAAGCAAAAGACAAGTGCCTATTTTAAAAAGTTTTGAAAATATTTTAAGAGATTTTATAAATAATGATAAAGATAGAATTTATCTATTACAGACTCAGTATAACCGCCCGTATAAAGATTGTTGCGTGTTTCAAACATTTTGGGCGCAAATTTTAGCAGATTTACGCATAAAATACCGCAGACCTTATACTATGCGTCATACTTATGCTACTTTTATGCTAGCAAATAATTACGCCAGTCCTGTAAGGCTAGCAAGTTTAATGGGTCATTCTACGCCAAAAATGATTTATAGTGTTTATGTAAATTATTTAAATCAAAATTTAAAAGATTTTAACCGAGATTTAGTGTTATACAAAAATTAAAGAGTAAAAATGAAAATAGGTAGCTTATTTGCGGGCATTGGCGGGATTGAGCTTGGTTTTAAAAAAGCAGGATTTAGCACAGCGTGTGCGATTGAGATTGACACTAAGGCGTGCGTAACCTATAAAGCTAACCACAAACACCAAATTATCAACGCAGATATTAGCAAAGTTGATTTTAAAGAACTAAATTCCATTGACATTTTAACAGCTGGCTTTCCTTGCCAGGCATTTAGTGTTGCTGGTTATCAAAAAGGCTTTAATGATGAGCGCGGCAATGTATTTTTTGAGATTTTAAGATATTTAAAATTTTTCAAGCCAAAAATAATTTTTTTGGAAAATGTTAAAAATTTATGCAACCATTATAAAGGAAAAACATTCGCTCGCATAAAAAAAGAATTAGAAAATTTGGGCTATAAGCTCAAATTTCAAGTCTTAAATACTTGCGAATATGGCAATATACCGCAAAATAGAGAAAGAATTTATATTGTAGGTTTTTTAGATTATACTATGTTTGAAAATTTTGCCTTTCCACAAAAAATCAAGCTCACTAAAAAGGTGCAAGATTTAATCGACAAATCAGCGCCAAATGAATTTTACTATATTAAAACAAAATACTACGCCGAGCTTAAAAAAGTTATGTTAAATAAAGATACACTTTTTCAATGGCGTAGGCATTATGTGCGCGAAAATAAATCAAATTTATGTCCTACACTGACCGCAAATATGGGAACAGGCGGGCATAATGTGCCTTTGGTACTTGATAGCCAAGATATAAGAAAACTTACGCCGCGAGAATGTGCGAGATTTCAAGGCTTTGACGATAACTTTATTTTACCACAAGAATTGTCAAACGCTGCACTTTACAAACAAATCGGCAATAGCGTTTCAGTAAGTATTGTTGAAGCTATCGCAAAAGAAATTAGAAATGTTGTTGAAAATGAATATATAGCAGTTTGTTTTAGATAAAGAAAAAGAAAGGTAATGATGAATAAAAATGGTATGGACAAAATTTGAGCTAGAAAAGACACTAAAATAATCCTATTGCCTAGTCATAGGGGCGATAAAATATTTTTAAATTGCCTTGAAAGTATGAAATAATCGTATTGGTGGCGGACAGGGAGGGATTCGAACCCTCGAGGCCCGGTTAGGACCTGCACCCTTAGCAGGGGTGTGGTTTCGGCCAACTCACCCACCTGTCCAGTAAAAATAAAAGCGCAATTATACTAAGCAATGCTTACATTATGCTTAAAATATCTTTTGCCCAGAGGTTAGCTTAGAAATTTCAAATAAAATAGCTAAAATGTGTGATTAAAATTTATATTAAATTCTAAAATAAGCCAAGCAAGCAAAAATTAAAATTTAAACAATACCTAAATAACATATTAATCTCAAAAAGCTAAACTTAAAAAATATATTCAAGCTAATGCTAATATCACCACGCATTCTAGCAGATTATAAGCAGTATTTTGCTAAATATTTAAGCATTAATTTATGAATAAAATTTTAATAAATTAATTTAATTATAATTTATAAATCAAGCAAAAAGCGCAGTATTTACAAAAAGCAAGGTGCGCTAAAATGCCTTAAAATCATTAAATAAAGCAATTATATATTTTTTAAAATTTGTTTTATTATGTTTTGTGGTTCTTTTGCTTGATAAATTGGGCGTCCTATTACGATAAAATCTGCCTTTTGCTCTTTTGCTAATTCTAAGCTTGCTACTCTTTTTTGGTCGTTTTTGCTCTCGCCAAAAGGGCGAATTCCAGGGCAAAGCGTGATAAAATCGTTGCTTATGGCTTGTTTGATTTGCGCGCTTTCAAAGGCTGAGCAAACCACCCCATCAAGCCCGCTTTTTGCTGAAATTTTAGCTAAATGCAAAATGGCTTGGTTTAAGTTTTCATTATAAATGCTCTTAAAGCTAGCATCATCAAAGCTAGTTAGCGCCGTAACTGCTAGCACTAAGGGTCTGGTTTTTGCTTGGTTTAGGCGGTCTATCACCGCGCTCATTGCGGCTTCTCCGCTGCTTGCGTGTAAGTTTATCATATCAACGCCTATTTGTGCTAGCTCAAAGCTCGCATCTGCCATAGTTTTGGGTATATCATAAAGCTTTAAATCTAAAAAAATTTTAAAATTTTCAATTTTTTTAAGTTCGTTTATAAAATTTATCCCATCTCTATAAAATGCGCGCATACCGATTTTTAGCCATATATCAAGCCCTTTTAAAGATTTAGCAAGTTCTAAGCATTCTTTTTTGCTTTCTAAATCAAGAGCTACGCAAAGCTTCATTTTATGTCCTTTTTTACGCGTTTTGTTTGAAATTTGGCGGGGCGTTTTTTAAAGGAATTTGGCTGATTTTTTGGGTTATTGGTTTTTTGGCTTAGGCGTTTATTTGGTGATTTTTTGTTTTGTTTGTTTGAAATTTTGATATTTTTATTGAAAGCTTCTTTTTTGGCTTTTGAAATTTTAATATTTTTATTTAAAATTTCTTTGTCAGAGCTATCATCGGCGTTTAAAATTTCATTTAATTTTGCTACTTCATCAGCACTTAAAATTTGCGGATTTTTGGCGATTTTATCAAGCACGGCATTTACTAATTTAACCGAGTTTTCGGTGCTAAACTCACTAGCTAGCGCTACGGCCTCGCTTATTATCACCTTAGCGTCTGTGTTAGCAAACATCAGCTCATACGCGCCAAGGCGCAAAATAGCGCGCTCAATGGCACCGATTTGATTTAATCTCCATTTATTTAAAAGCGAGTTTAACTTATTATCTATATTTATTTGATTTGCTAAAACGCCCTCAAATAGCGATATAGTAAAGTTTCTTGGCTCATTGCGGATTTTTTGCTCATCTAAAAACTCGTTTAAAAATTCATCACTAAAAGTCCCCATTTCATATGCGTATAGCAAACTTATGCTAGCAAAGCGGGATTGATGTCTGGTTGCCATTTATTTGTTTAATCCATTAAATAAGCTTAATAATTCTATCAAGCCTGTCATCGCTTCAAAGCCCTTGTTGCCGGCTTTTGAGCCAGCTCTTTGTATGGCTTGTTCTATGCTGTCGGTAGTTAGCACGCCAAAAGTTACGGGTTTTGCGTGCTTTAAGCTTACATTTGCTATGCCTTTTGTTACCTCTGCGCTCACATAATCAAAATGCGGAGTAGAGCCACGAATCACTGCGCCAAGGCAACAAATCCCATCCCATTTACCGCTTGCTAGGGCTTTTTCAAGTGCTAGTGGTATTTCAAAGGCACCAGGGACAAGCATTAAGCTTAGGTTTTTTTCATCGCCGCCGTGGCGTAAAAAGGCGTCTTTTGCGCCCTCAACTAATCTATCTGTGATTATGTGATTAAAGCGTGAATTGATGATTAGCACGCGTTCTTTGCCATTTAAGGCTAGGTTTCCTTCTATGATTTTCATCTTTTATCCTTAAAAAATTTTGCGATTATAGCATATTTTAGGCTTTTGCTAGGCTATAAATTGCCACAGCGATAATGCCAAGCGGTAAAATAAAGCGTAGTAAAAAATACCAAATTTCAAAAATTCTCACGCTCACATAGTTAGAAAATAAAATTACAAGCCCTTCTTTTTTAAGCACCCAGCCAACAAAAACGCTAAAAAACAGCGCACCAAGTGGCATTAAGATATTTGAGGTTAAAAAATCTAGCACATCAAAAAATGGCTTTGCTTTATTAGCGCCAAAACTAAAACTCAAAGCATTTGCGCTAGGTCCGTAGTATGAAAGCGCGCAAAGAACGCCTAAAATAAACACAAAAGCGCCTATGCTAAGTATGGCATTTACGCGCGTAAAATGAAAATGATTTATAAGATAAAGCACAAAAGGCTCTATCATCGATACAGCCGATGTTATACCAGCAAAAAGCAAAGATATAAAAAACATTACCCCAAGCACATTGCCAACTATGCCAAGATTACCAAATAACGATAAAAGCGATACAAAAATCAGCCCAGGCCCAGAAGCTGCTGGCTGGCTGGCATTTATAGGGATAAATGAAAACACGATAAGCCCCATCATTACGCCCACAGCGATATTTATGGCGATGATTGATAGCACGGATTTAAATACATTTGTATCTTCATTTAAGCTAGCTGAATATGTAGAAATAGTACAAACCCCAATCGATAGCGAAAATAGCGCAAGTCCAAGGGCTTGAAGGATAATCTCCGCATCAAAAATTTTATTAAAATCAGGGATAAAAATAAAAGCCAGCGCGCTAGTAAAGCCATCAGCCTTAAAGCAGGCATAAAGCAACATTAAAATAAGCAAAACTAAAAGCATAGGCATCATTATCATATTTAAGCGTTCAATGCCGTTTTTTATGCCTTTTGAAACCGTGTAAAACACCACGCCAAAAACCGCGCTAAAACATAAAATTTCAATTGCGGCGTTATTTGAGATTAGATTGTTAAAAATTTCGCCAGCCTGGCTTGCTTGCGTGGGCAAAGTAGTAAAACTCAAAACCACATAATACGCGATCCAGCCAATAACCACTAAATAAAACGAGGCTATCAGCACAGCACCTATCATAAAAAATCCGCCCAAACTCCACGCTTTTTTATGGCTTGGCGCGATTCGCTCTAAGCTCGTAACCGTGTCGCTCTCGCCTAATTTACCAACGGCAGATTCAGCCAAAAACGCCACAGCCGCTACAAAAATAGTAAAAAATAAATACAATAAAATAAAAGCAGAACCGCCGTGATTGCCTACCATTGTGGGGAATTTCCACGCATTACCAAGCCCCACAGCAGAGCCAGCCATAGCCAAAACAAAACCTATTTTAGAGAATTTTTCGTGCATTTTAAACCTTAAAAATGCGAAGTATAGCATATTTTTGAAAGTTTAGGCTTGTTAAAATTTTAAATTTATTAAAATTTTATTATTAATTTGCTTATTTATTTTTTCTAGCTATTTTTTCTAAAATATTTATAAAAAATATTTTAGTGCTTTTAAAATACTGCTAGAAAATGCCATTAACGCGCTATTTACACAGCCAAAATCTAGCAAAATTTTACAAATTTTTGGTCTAAAAATTTAAAATTTTGATTTAAAATTTTTAAAAAATACTAGCTAAAATAATTAAAATTTTAAAATTTTAAATCCCATTGCACCGGGCAAATGCCGTTTTTTTGTAAATATTCATTGCATTTTGAAAAGTGCTTAGAGCCAAAAAACGCCCCGCGCGCTAGCGGGCTAGGGTGTGCGCTCTCTAAAATCAAATGCTTTGAGCCATCAATCAGGCTAGATTTTGCCCTTGCAAAATTGCCCCAGAGCATAAAAACTATATGATTTTTGCGCTCACTTATGGTTTTTATGATGGTATCGCTAAATCTATGCCAGCCAAAATTAGCGTGAGAATTTGGGGCGTTTTGGCTTACGCTTAGGCTAGCATTTAGCAATAAAACGCCCCTTTTTGCCCAGGGTGTTAAATCGCCATTAAATGCGCTAGTATCGATGCCTAAATCATTTTTTAATTCTTTAAAGATATTTGCTAGGCTTGGCGGGATTTTTGCACCCTTTGGCACACTAAAACTTAGCCCCATGGCTTGATTTGGCTTGTGATAAGGATCTTGGCCTAAAATCACTACTTTTATACTATCAAATGAGGTGAGATTAAAGGCGTTAAAAATTAATTCTTTGGGCGGATAAATTTTTGTGTTGTTTGTGTTTAGCTTGTGCATTATTTGAGTAAAATATTGGCTTTTAAACTCGTTTTTTAGCACATTTTGCCAGCTTGGCGGTAAATTTTTAAAAAAATATTCTGCGGTAAAATTAGAATTTAAGGTATTTTCGTTAAAGATAAAATTTTGCATTAAATTATAAGGCGAATTTTATGGGCTTGGCGCATAAAGCGCCGTGAATTATTTTAGAGCTTGTTTTACAAGTTCTACTATTTTGCTAAATCCGCTAGCATCGTTTATGGCTAGGTTTGCTAGCACTTTGCGATCTAGTTCGATTTTTGCTTTTTTAAGCCCATTCATAAAGCGAGAATAGCTTATATCATTGAGCCTGCAAGCTGCGTTGATGCGAATGATCCAAAGACGGCGGAAATCACGCTTTTTGGCCTTTCTATCACGAAAAGCATAAACCAATGAGCGTTCTAATTGCTCTTTTGCTTTTCTAAAATGTTTGTGGCGTGCGCTGAAAAACCCGCGCGCTAATTTTAAGATTTTTTTGTGTCTGCGGCGTCTAACTACGCCTGTTTTAACTCTTGCCATAATTATCCTTTAATTTGGCGCCCATTTGGGACTTTGCCATTTAGTTTGGCGGTTTGAATGACTGGGTCAAAAACTATTTACAAAGCATATCGCGCACGGCTTTTTCGTTCGTGCTGTCAATGTAATGTGGGCCACGAAGATTGCGTTTGCGCTCTTGTGATTTTTTGGTTAGGATATGACTGCGAAATGCTGAGCCACGCTTGATTTTGTTTTTACCGATTTTAAAGCGTTTTGCTGCGCTTTTAACGGTTTTCATCTTTGGCATCGCTTGTCCTTTTTTAAAAAATGAGCGCAAATTGTAGCTAATTTTGCTTAAAGCAAGGTAAAAACTAAAAATTTGCGCCTTAAATTTTAAAATTACATAGCCTTTAAAATTTTAATTTTTCTTTAAAATATTTTAAAATTTTAAATCTTTTTTATATTGTTATACTCTATAAACGCGCTAAATTCATCTTGTAAGCGTTTAAATTTTTGCTCTTTATTTTCGGCTGTTAGCTCGGTTTCGTCTTTAAAAATTTCTTTAAACTCATCTTGTTTTGGATTTTTTTTGGCTTTTGGTGCTGGGTTTTGTTTTATCATTTGCCCTTTTATAGCCTTTAAATCGCTTAAAAAATCATTCATTTTGCTGCCTTTAATTTTGCTGCTGCGATGGCTGCTATGATCTCGCTATCTTCGCTAGCTGTATTTTCTAAAATATCATCTAAGCGCTCTTCAAGGTAGCTTGTATCAAAAAAGCCCTTTCTAAAATGCCTGCGCCTTGAAATCGCGTGTAAAAATGGCAAGGTGGTTATTACGCCCTCAATCTTAAACTCATCTAGCGCGCGTTCAAGCTTGCTTACGGCCAAATCATAACTACTGCCCTTTACTATCAGCTTAGCTAAGAGTGAATCATAAAATGGCGGTATTTCGTAGTTTGCGTAAATATGCGTATCTACGCGCACGCTAGGGCCTAGGGCTGGGAAGTAGCCGGTGATTTTGCCAGGGCTTGGGGCAAAGCCTTTTTGTGCGTTTTCTGCTGTGATTCTTACTTCAATGGCTGTGCCACGCGCTTTTATTTCGCTTTGTTCTAAATCTAATATCTCCCCAGCTGCTACGCGGATTTGGCGCGCTATTAAATCCACGCCTGTTACTTCTTCGGTTACGCCGTGTTCTACTTGGATGCGTGTATTCATCTCCATAAAATAAAAATGATCATAATCATCTAATAAAAACTCGATCGTTCCAGCATTTGTGTAGCCTACTGCTTTTGCAGCGGCCACAGCAGCTACGCCCATTCTTTTGCGTAAATCATCGCTCATTGTAGGGCAAGGCGCAATTTCAATCACCTTTTGATGGCGGCGCTGAATGGAGCAATCGCGCTCGCATAAATGTATGATATTGCCGTAATTATCGCCTAAAATTTGAAATTCTATGTGGCGCGGTTTTTCTACATATTTTTCCATAAAAACTTCATCGTTATTAAAAAATGCCTTTGCTTCGCGTTTGCAACTTTGAAAATTTTCTTCAAGCTCATTTTCTGTTAAAACCACGCGAATACCGCGCCCGCCACCGCCACCTGAGCTTTTTAAAATCACAGGATAGCCTATTCGTTTGGCTAAGGATTTGATTTTGTCTATACTTAAATTATTTAGCGGATCAGTGCCAGGCACTACTGGAATGCCGTTTTCTTTCATTAAATTTCTTGCTACATTTTTATTGCCCATTTTATAAATTACTTCGCTTTTTGGGCCAATTAAAATTAGCCCAGCATCCTCTACTGCCTTGGCAAACTCGTAATTTTCGCTTAAAAAGCCATAGCCTGGATGTATGGCATCGGCTCCGCATTGCTTGGCTACTTCGATTATTTTGGCTGGATCTAAATAGCCCTTTAATGCTTCATCGCCAACGCAATAAGCCTCATCAGCTACTTTTACATGTAAGCATTCAGCATCTGGTTTTGTGTAGATTGCGACATTTGCTATGTGTAAATCCTTACAAGCTCTTACTATGCGAATAGCGATTTCACCGCGGTTTGCGATTAAAATTTTATGTATGCCAAATTGAAACATTTTTATCCTTTGTTTTGAGATTTATTGCTGTTTTTGTGCGTATTCTACTAATTTATCAAAGATGTATTTTTCAATCTTGCCTCGTGGGATTTCATCTTGGTGTGCTTGGTGATAAATTTGCTCTATGATTTTTGAATATTTTTCATAGGGAAAATACGGAAAATGCAAGGCCCAGGCTTTTTTGATTTGTTTTAGTGAAACCTCGCGCCTAGCCCAAATTTTAAAAGCATCAAAACCCAAAAAAACAAAAGCTGTAAAAAGCGCGGTACAAATCACAGAAAAATGAAAATCTATTTCTCTTAAAATTTCATGCACCAAAGCTATCATAAAAAGCAAAATCAGCACGCAAATCACGCTATAAAACCCATAAAGCAAGCCATAGCGAAAACGATAATTTAGCTTAGCAGGATCTACTAGCATACCTTCATTAAAAAGCGCATTTGCCTTTAATAAATCGCCAAAAAGCACCGGCTGTTTGCTGATGTAAAAAATTTTATTTATTATATAATCTTTTAATTTTTGCATTTTTTGCCTTTGCGCTTTAAAATTTAAGCCAAATTTTAAAGCAATTATTTTTAAGAAAACCAGCCCTTTATTTTATCAAAAATCCCATCATCGCCAGCGTGAGTTTGCCCGCTTTTTATGCCAAAGCTGTTTTGTAATTTTACCAAAAGCTCGCGCTGGTCGTCATTTATGCTATTTGGGGTGTTGATTTTTATTTGAGCGATTAGGCGGCCTTTTTTCTTGGTTCTTGCGTTTTTTACGCCCTCGTTTTCAAATATTATTTGCTTTTTATCTTTTGTGCCAACTGGCAAGTTTAAATCTAAATCATCGCCTTTTAAATTTTGTATTTTAATGCTCTCGCCTAATAAAGCCTGGGTGAAAAACACCGGAATTTCTACATATAAATCATCGCCGTGGCGAATGAATTTATCGTGGTCTTTTACCTTTGCGCGCACATATAAATCGCCTGTGGAGTATTTGCCTACATTGCCTTTGCCACTTACGCGGATTCTATTGCCATTATCTATGCCTTCTGGGATTGAAATTTTAATATTATTTTTTTGCTCCATAAAGCCCTTGCCATCGCATTCTTCGCATTTATCTTGTATCATTTGGCCACTGCCATAGCAATGCGGGCAGGTTTGAACTATGCTCATAAAGCCTTGTTGCATTTGTATTTGTCCTGCGCCACCACAATACACACAAGAGCTTGTTTTGCCGTCTTTTGCCCCGCTACCTTTACAAGTATCGCAAGGGCTTTTATAGCTGTATTCTAGCTCTTTTTCACAGCCAAAAACAGCTTCGTTAAATTCTAAATTTATAATAATTTCTAAATCCACTTCATATAGCTCTTGCATACTGCTGCGCGATCTGCTGGAATTTGCGCCTCGCCTGCCAAAAAATGTATTAAAAATATCGCTAATATCAATATCGCTAAATCCAAACCCGCTATTTTCTAAGCCTGCTTTGCCGTATTTATCGTATAAAGAGCGTTTTTCATCGTTGCTTAATACTTCGTAGGCTTGGTTTATTTGTTTGAATTTTTCTTCGGCTTCTTTGTCGCCTTGATTGCGATCTGGATGGTATTTTAGGGCTAATTTTCTGTATGCTTTTTTGATATCATCGCCACTTGCTGTGCGTGAGAGTTCTAAAATTTCATAATAATCAAATTCCAAAGCTAAATCCTAAAAAATAAAATTAAAGCCGGGATTGTAGCTAAAATTATTAAATTTATATTAGAATTTAGCAATTTTAGCTACAATAAGCGCACTAAAATTTAAGGAGTTAAACATGGTTAATGTTCTAATGATAGAAGATGACACCGAATTCGCAGCTGCACTAACTGAGTATTTAGAAAAATACAACATCAAAATCACAAATTACGAAGATCCTTACCTTGGCATAAGTGCTGGGATTAAAAATTTTGATTTATTGATTTTAGATCTTACCTTGCCTGGCCTTGATGGGCTTGAAGTCTGTAAAGAAATACGCTCAAAATACGACATACCTATCATCATAAGCTCGGCGCGCTCAGATGTAAATGATAGGGTAATTGGCTTACAAATCGGTGCTGATGATTATTTGCCAAAGCCTTATGATCCAAAAGAAATGCACGCGCGCATTACTAGCTTAATCCGCCGCTACAAAAAAAGCACGCAATCAAGCGAGCAAGCAAGCGATAGTATTTTTAAAATAGACGATAAACGCCACGAGATTAGCTTTGATAATAAAGTCCTAACGCTAACGCCGGCTGAGTATGAAATTTTAGAGTATTTGATTAAGCAACATAGCTTTTCGGTATCGCGCGAGCAATTAGTTTATCATTGTAAGAGTTTAAAAGATAAAGATTCAAAAAGCCTTGATGTGATCATTGGGCGATTAAGAACCAAAATAGGCGATAATTCAAAAAATCCAAAACATATTTTTTCAGTGCGTGGCATAGGCTATAAATTAATAGGCTAAATTAGCAAATGAATAATTCTATTCGCACACAAGTTACTATGATCTTTTTAGTGTGGGTCGTGGTGCTTTGTGTGCTTTTTATAGTTTTTACGCGCTTACAGCGTGAAAATTTCCACGATAAAATCCGCACAGATCATATCCGCGCAATAGCTTGGCTAGTTTCATTATATGATAAATCCACCCTGCCTGAAAACTGGGATGAGTATTTTAAAAATTTTGATCTTGCCTATGTAAAAAACAAAAACGCTCAAAAGCAAATTTTAGCTAAGGCCGAAATTTTAAACTCAAACCAAACCCCAATTGGCATAGTTGAAACCTTGCTATATAAAAATGATTTATATTTACAAATACACAATCAAAATATTAGAATTTTGCTAGAAAGCACAAGTGTAAATCAAAATGGGCGGTTATATTTTATATTTTTGCTTAGCTTTTTTGTGATGGCTTGGCTTTTTATTTCTATTTATTTATCGCTTTTACCGCTTAAAGAGTTAAGAAATAACATCAAAAGATTTGCCCAGGGCGATTTAGATAGTATGTGCCACATCAAGCAAAAATACAAAAACGATGAAATAAGCGAGGTTGCTTATGAGTTTGATAGGGCAACTTGTAAGATTAAAGATTTGCTAGTTTCTAGGCAGTTATTTTTGCGCACCATAATGCATGAGCTAAAAACGCCAATTGGCAAAGGGCGCATAATCAGCGAAATGCTAGATGATGAAAACAAAAAAGAACGCCTTATAGCTGTATTTGAACGCTTGAATATGCTAATAAATGAATTTGCCAAAATCGAGCAATTACTTAGCAAAAGTTACGCGCTAAAATACGAAGAATACCATTTTAGCTTAATTTTAGAGCAAGCCCGCGATATGCTAATGCTAGAAAACTGGGATGAGCGTATAAGCGTGCAAATAAATGAAGAAAACAATCCTTTGCTAAAAGTGGATTTTGCCTTATTTAGTTTGTGCTTGAAAAATTTAATTGATAATGCCCTAAAATACGCAAATGGCGGTAAAATCATCATCGGCTGCGATGATAAAAAGATTTTTGTCAAAAACAGCGGCGAAGCCTTAAAATACCCAATCGAGCATTATTTACAAGCTTTTGTGCGCGAGAAAAACGCTAAAACCAGCGGTATGGGGCTTGGGCTTTATATCATTGAAACTATTTGTAAGTTGCATAAATTTAAATTAGTTTATGCTTATGAAGACGGCTATCATGTATTTAGCGTGTTTTTTGACGAGGCTTAATGGGTGGGATTTTAAAGATTGCGTTTTGCGTGGCGTGAGTTTTTAAAATTTTAAAATTTGGCGTTTGCGCGTGGCGTTTTTGCAGGCGGGCGCGCAGAGTTTTGCGGGTTTGTGGGCGTGTTTTAAAATTTTTAAAATTTGGTGTTTCGCGGGTTTGCGCACGCTGTGGCGCGCAGTTTGCTAGCAGGCTAGGGCGCGTGTTTTGAAATTTTAAAATTTGCCAAATTTTAAAGGCTCAAATTTTAATCAAAATCTTTAAAAATAAAATTTTAATTAAAATTTTTAAAATAAAATTGTAAATCAATGGTGTTTAATGAAAAGTGAAAAATTTGATGAATTAGTGGCGTGTTTTTCGCGTTTGCCGGGCGTTGGCAAAAAATCCGCGCAAAAATACGCTTATTTTGTGGCTTTGGGTGATCCGTTTTTGGGCAGAAATTTAGCTTCAAGCATAGAAGAGGCCATAAGATTTTTGCGCCATTGCCAGCGTTGCGGGGCTATAAGCGAGCACGAATTATGCGATATTTGCGCAGATTCTAGCAGGGAGTGCGAGCTTTTATGCGTGGTCGAAAGCCCAAAAGATATCATCACCATTGAAAACTCACATTCTTATAATGGCCTATATTTCGTGCTTACAAGCGTTGATGAGCTTGCGGGGCTAAAAGCGGCCATCACGCAAAATGCCACAAAAGAGCTGATTTTTGCGCTCACGCCCGGCATAAATGCCGATGCCATAATGCTTTACATAGAAAACGAGCTAAGCGCATTTGGCTTAAAATTTACTAAAATCGCCCAAGGCATTCCAACTGGCGTAAGCCTAGAAAATGTCGATACACTCTCACTTAGCAAGGCTTTAAAAGACCGCAACGGGATTTAAAATTTCTTTTTAAAATTGCCAAAAATTTTATTATTAAAATTTGCTTTTAAAACTTCTTTTTTAAAATTTGCGTTTAAACTTGCTAGCAAGTTATGCGCTTAAAGGCAAATGTGCTAATGAATTTGTTTGTTTTTAAAATATTTTTTATGATATAATTTTTATAAATTTTATAAGGATACGCCGTGCAACAAGCAAGCATTAATTACCAAAAATACGAGAGTATGAGCCAAAAAACTATTTTTAATCATCTTTTAAAAGCTGAGGCAAAATTGAGTTTATTGGAAGAAAATTTTAAAAATAAAATTAACGCTCAAAAAGAGCTGGTGAAGTTTTTAAGAGCCAAAAGCAAGATAAATAAAAAAAATGTTTCTTTCCCTGCGCTTGATGAAGCCATAGAAGAGTTTAAAAATGGCGATATTATAAAATGTAAGGATTTTGTTGATTATCAAGCAAAAATGAGAAAATAAAATGCTTCAAATCATAACTTCAAAAAAGTATCGAACACAATTTAAAAAGCAAAGCGCAAAAAACCAAGATTTAATTGATGAAGTAGTTTTTCAGCTTGCTAATTGCCAAAAATTAGAGCAAAAATTTTGCGACCACGCATTAAAAGGTAAATATTCGCAGTATAGAGAATGCCACATTAAGCCTGATTTATTATTAATATATAAAATAAATAAAGATGTATTAGAGCTTTATTTAATGCAAATTGGTAGCCATAAAGAACTTTTTAAATAATAAATAAGCTAACTTCAAATACACATAAACTTCTTTTTTCGCTGATATTTGGCGCTAATGTTGATTTAAAATTTGCTTTTAAAACTTTTTTTAAAATTTGCGGTGTTTTTTGAAATTTATTTTTGAAATTTGCCAAGTTTTGAAATTTGTTTTTTGATTTTGAAATTTAAAGGATTTAGAGTAAAGGCTTAGCCCGTGTGGGCTAAGCTTAAACTATATTAAGTTTATGGCTCAATATAGTTTAAAGTATGGATTAGGCAAATTCTATAACGCCACTTGTGCCAAGTTTGTCTTGGTTGTCTATTTTATGGCCTACTATGCCTAAAAGATCTAGGGTGATATCGTTATTGCCATTGGTGCCTGAGCCACTTACTAGGTAAATAGCAGATTTTTGATTGCTTGTATCACCATTATTTATAGCGACAAGGGCTTTTTGACCGGTAGTTAAACTGTTTGCTGCCGTTTTGATTTGGGCTTTTACTTGCTCTATTTGGTCAAAGCCACTTATGCCGTCATTCCACACATACGCGCCACTAGATGAGATAGTAGTGCTAGTGCCTGTTGAACCAACTGAACTGAAAGTACCAGAGCTTATAGCCGTGCTTAGATCAGTTGCTACCTTACTAAAATCTATCTTATCGCCAGAGCCTACTTGTAAAATGCTTATACCTTTTGCACTTTGATCTAGTATAACTTTTTCATGCGCACCATTACTTAATGTAAGAGTGTTGCCTTGTGTTACACCTGTTATTTCAACATCTTTCTTAGTGCTACCTGTTGTTGTTTGCCCTGTTAATTGATTATCCCCTAAATTAATATTACCCGTAGCGTCTGTAAGGTCAATCTTAGTAACATTTTTAACGGTAAGTGCGTTTTTGGTAGTGCCTTGTATTGGATCCATCTTAGTTAGATCAAAATCATTACCTTTTAGCTTTAAGGTGCCACTGCCACTTGCGGTAAAGTCGATAGTTACACCGCTAGCAAATTTTGCGCCTTTTTCTATGGTGATAGTATCATCGCCACTGCCTGTGTTTATTTGAAGGTTAGTGCCGGCGGTTGCGCCAGCAGCCGTTGTGCCTATACTTGCGCCACTTTGTAGGGTGATAGTATCAGCACCACTACCGCCTGAATAGCTAGATATAGTGGCTTTATCGCCTACTGTAAGGGTGTGTGCTACACTGCCACTAGCTGTGATGGTGCTTACGCCACCTTCGCCATTTATGCTTATGGTGTTTGCTTGATCGCCTACATTTAGGGTTTTAATTCCGCCTTTGCCTTCAAGGTTTATGGTTGTAGTGCCTGAGCCTGCGCTTAGGGTGCCTAGGTTAATGCCGTTGCCTGAGATGGTTATTTCGTCTAAGCTTGAACTACCGCTTAGGTTTAGATGATCACCGCTAGCGTATAGCTTAAAGGTATTTGTGCCACCTGTGCCGGCTGTGCCTAAATTTATAGTCGTGTCGGTGTTAGTGCTAAGCTTTGCGCCGTTTTCTATGGTGATATTAGCGTTGCCACCATCGCCCATTTTGATTGTGCTTAGCTTGCTTATGTCGCCACCGCTTTTAACCATTAGGGTGTTATTACCACCACTGAAATTTAGCTCTTTGTTAGAATCATTGCCTATTTGACCGCCACCTGAAACTATCAAGGTATCATTTTGAGTGCCGGCTTCGTATTTATTTATAGTGGCGTTGCTTACTGTGATGATGTGAGAATCGCCTGAGGTGGTTTTTAGGGTGCCTACGGTGCCTTTGCTCGTGGCATCGCCTGAAATGGTTGTGTTGCCTGTGTTGGTATCAAGGGTGGTGATAGTAGCACCCGAAAGGTTGATATTATCATCGCCCGTGCCACCTGTGTAGGTTGTAACCGTAATGCCTTGGCTTAGGGTGATATTATCTGCTTTATCTTTACCTACGATAGTGGTGATAGTGCCTGAGCCTGAAACGCTTATAGTGCTACCTGAGGCATCGTTTGCGTTTATGGTGGTTATACTGCCGTTGTTTTCTAGGTTGATATTTGTTTCATTTGCGCCGGCAACTAGGGTTTCGATTTTGCCGTTTGTTCCGCTTACTTTTATAGTGTCTGTGCCACTGCCACCGGTTACGGTAATGCCGTTTGATGTATCTCCGCTAACGCCAAGTTCTAGGGTGTTAGTGCCGTTGCCTAGGTTGATGGTTTTTAGCTTACTAGCCGTTGCGCCATCTTTTATATTTATTGTGTTAGTGCCATTGCCCATTTGAATGGTTTCAAGATTTACTATGCTTGCGCCACTTTGTAGATCTAGTGTGTTAGTGCCACCGCTAAAATTTAGCGAAGTCGCCGAAATGGTGCCACCGCTTTTTACGGTTATGCTATCATCACCATTGCCGGCTTCAAAGCCTGCGATTGTAACTTTGTCGCCTACGGTGATGGTGTGTGTGCCTGTGCCATTTGCTGTGCTTAGTTTAGTTATAGTAGCGTTGTTTGCGGTGTCTGTGTTTGTTATGTTAATTACACTGCCTGATTTGCTTACATTTAGGTTAGTTACTGTTGCGCTACCTGAGAATGTGATATCTGTGCCACTTGCGCCTGCGTTTAGGTTGGTGATTGAAGAGTTGGCGTCGTTGATCTTTATGGTGTCTTTTGTATCGCTACCGCTTATGTTTTCTATGGTGCCGGTGCCACTTACTGTAATTATGCTATCTGCGGCATCGTTTGCGTTGATAGTTTTAATCTTAGCATTATCTGTGAAATTAATTGTAGTGGTGCCTGCGCCTGCTTTTAGGGTGTCGATTTTAGCCTTTGCATCCACTCCGCTGTTTGCCCCTGATACGCTTATTGTGGTATTTTTGCTAGCTGTAACGCTAATAGAGCCTGAGGCGTTCATGGTGAGCGTGCTATTTTTACTATCATTAGCATTTGAGAAATCTACCATTAAATTGTCTTTTAATTTTGCGCCATCGCTTAGGGTGATGGTGTTTGCTCCGCTACCTGTTAGGATTTTATCAGCTTTGCTTATATCGCCACTTACACTAAATGTATTATCGCCATTGTTTAGGTTTATTTCTTGGTTTGAAATTTTACCGCCACTTGCTACGGTGATTTCATCTTTGCCTGTGCCGGCTGTGAATTTTTCAACGCTTAGCGTTGTGCCTGCGGTATCGCCACCGATTTTGATTTTGTGGGTATCATTGCTTGTGGTATCGCCTGTGATTAGCTCTTTAACCGTGCCAGAGCCACTTAGTAAAATATCGTTCTTTTTATGGCCTGCATCTATGGTGTTTATGGTGGCATTATTTTCTATGGTGATAGTTTTTGCGCCTGAGCCTGTGTCGATTTTATTTACTACCGTGTTTGCGCCTGAGATATTTACCACATCGCCTGAGTTTGTGCCATTTCGCTCGCTATCTGCGGCGGCGTTTAGATTTATTGTGCCATCTACTTTGGCTCCATCTGCTATGGTGATTTTGTTATTTGCGCCACTTTTGCCGTTTAAATCATTTTTTAGGGTTGTGCCAGTACCGCTTAATGTGATATCGCCTGAGCTAACTGCTGTTAGGCTATTAACCGTGCTTGCGCCACTTATGGTTACTGCGCCAGCTGCTTTTAGGCTATCAACCGTGCTTGCGCCACTTATGGTTACTGCGCCAGCTGTGTTGCTAGTATTTAGTGTAGTGATATGTGCGTTTTTATCTACTGTTACAGCTACATTTCCTGTCGCTGTTGTGCTTACGGTAGTGATAGTACCGCCATTTATGGTTGTAGTGCCATTTGCGCCAGTGTCAAGAGTGCCTACGGTGATATTTTCGCCTAGGGCGATATTATCTGTTTGAGTATTGCCTGCTATTTTAGTAATATGCCCTGAGCCTGAAATACTTATGTTGTTGGTGCTACCTGTGGTATTATTTGCGTTTATGGTGCTTATGCTGCCGCCATCTTTTAGCTCGATATTTGTTGCATTTTGGCCAGCGTTTAGGGTGGTGATTTTGCCTGCCCCGCTTACTTTTATGGTATCAGTGCCACTGCCACCGCTTACGGTAATGCCGTTTGCTGCTCCGCTAATGCCAAGATCTAGGGTGTTATCTCCATTGCCTAGGTTGATGGTGGCTAGCTTATCGGCCTTTGCGCCATCTTTTAGGGTTACTGAGCCAGAGCCATCGCCCATGGTGATTGTTGTAATGGTGCTTATATCGCCACCGCTTTGGACTTCTAGCTTACTAGTGCCACCACTAAAATTTAGGTTTTTGCCAGCATCGGTAACATCTAATTTACCGCCACTTGCTACGGTGATATTGTCTGAGCCATTTTGATCGGTGGTGAAATTTTTAACGCTTGCGCCATTTGCTATGGTGATGTTTTCGGTGCTATTGCCCGTTAGATCTAAGGTGCTTACTTCGCCATTGCCGTTTAGGGTTAGGGTGCCACCACTTTTTGCCTCTAATGTGCTTATGGTAGAGCCATTTGCAAGGTTGATGTTTTGGTTATTTGTGCCGTTGTTGCCTGCTTGTAGCGTGCCAACTGTGGTTTTGGTGCCGTTACCTATGCTAATGTCGCCTGAGGCGTTTTGGCTCACTGTTACTTTGGTGATAGTGCCCTCGCCATCAATGCTAATAGCGCCCGTGCCGGTTTTGATTTCATTAACTGTGTTGCCTTTGCCTATTGATATGCTGTCTAAACCACTTTTGCCTTCTATGGTTGTGATCGTGCCTGAGCCAGAGGCTATATTTATGGTGCTACCTTTGTCGTTTGCGTTTATGGTTGTAATGGTGTTATCATTTGCTTTTAAGCTTATATTTGTTGCATTTTCGCCAGCGTTTAGGGTGGCAATCTTGCCATTTGTTTCGCTTAGGTTGATATTATCAGTGCCATTGCCACCGCTTACGGTTAGACCTGTGCTAACTCCGCTAACGCTAAGATCTAGGGTGTTAGTGCCGTTGCCTAGGTTGATGGTGGCTAGGCTGCTGGCTGTGGCATTTTTATCAATGGTGATTTTATTAGTGCCGTTGCCTGTTGTTATAGTTGTAAGATTTGTTACATTACCACCGCTTGCTATATTTAGGGTATTGTTGCCGTTTGTTAATCCTATTTTGTCGCCACTTAGCTTACCGCCATTTGCTATGGTGATAGTATCATCGCCTGAACCTGCTGTGAATGTTTTAAGCGTGGTGTCTTGACCTACTGTTAGCGTGTGCGTGCCAGCATCGTTTGTGGTATCAAAGGTGATAGAGCCACTGCCACTTACGCTTACATTGCCACCATCTTTGATTTGTAGTTTTTCGATTTGTGAATTAGCTTCTAGTTTGATTTGATTATTATCAGCTAGTAGATTTTTAACATTAGCAGAGCCACCGCTTATGGTTAGTTCATTTTTATAAGAGCCGATGTCTAGTTGGTTTTGTAGCGTTGTGTTATTACCGATTGTTACCTTGCCTTCGCCTGTTATGTTGCTTATAGAGCCAGAGCCTGAGATGGTTACGGTATCGGTGCCATTGCCACTGCTTGCTTCTAGCGTTTTTAGCGTGCCGGCATTTTCTAGCTTGATTTCATCTGCGCCACCATTTGTGGTGATTTTATCTACCGAGCCTGAGCCTGAGATTGTTATGGTGTCTTTGCTGTCGCTACCTGTTACTTCGCCGATTTTACCGCTATTTTCTACTTTTAGGGTATTTTGCCCGCCACCTAGGTTTAGATCACCTACGCTTGCGCTTGATACCGTTACATCGCCTGAGCCTGAGCCAAGGGAGATTTTTTGTGTGTCTTGTTTAACTTGTAATTTAGTTTTGCCTGAGCCTGCGATGGTTACTTCATTTTGGAAATTGCCGTTGGTATTTTCAAGCGTTAAATCCACTTCTACATTGCCTGTGCTTAGAGTTAGATTTTCTACATCTTTAACCTTGTTGGTATCTACTATTTTTTCAAAATTTGATTTATCAAGTTTTTGTGTTGTGCCACCTGTGCTGCTGCCACTAGTTATTTGTATGGCTAGGGTGTCGGTGAAGTCTTTGCTACCGATTATTTGGGTATTTTTATTTGGTGTGCCATTTTCTGCATCGCTTAAATCCACAGAGCCTACAAATACGGTATCTGCATTGCCTGCTGATTGGACTTTTGTATCACCTTTATTTATGGTGATTGTTACGCTACCATTTATTTCTATGGTATTGCCTATCACCTTTGTGGTGCCTAGGTTGATTTCTGAGTCTGTAATGGCTAGAAGTTTTAGCATATTAGAATTTAGCTTGCTCGTTGTGCTTGGGCCATTTACTTTAAAAATATGTGCCTTGCCGTTTTGATTTATGGCTAAAAGGGCGTTTGCATTGCTTGATACGCTATAAGTGCTTAGTGTGCTATCAAGAGAGCTTAAATCATCTACTGAGCCATTTACTAGGTTGATAGTGTAGAGCTTAGAGCTTGAAATGGTTTTGTTTGTAGAATTATCTAGGGCTTCTGGGCTACTTGCTGCGCTGTTTGTGCCATTTAAGTTTTGAATATTTGTAAAATCAATCTTATCTCCGCCTTTGATGTTAGAAATATCTACTGAGTGGGCGTTTGCTGTTAGTTTGATTGTTTCTTTGATGTATTGTTTTGCATCGCTTAGGGTGATTTTACCCTCGCTTACATCTTGGACTTCTATGGTGTTGTCTTTAACGCCGGTTTGGGATTTGAGATTTGCTAGATTTATGTTTGTTAGATCATCGCTTTTTACTTGTAATTTAGCATTGCCTGAGAGTTTTTGCCCATCAACTTCTTTATTTTTATCACCACCTAAAATAAAGCTTTGGCCGTTTATTTGCTTAGCACTTAGCACGCCCTCACCATCTAAAATTTCAATATTTGAAATAGTGGTTTTTGATATATCGGTTGCTTGGCTCGTGCCACCTGAGCTTTTATCAAAGGCTAGGGTATCGCTACCTGCGTTGCCATCAATAAGATCGATTTTTGCGCCATTTTTTACGCGGATTATATCATCGCCTGCGCCTGCGTTTAGTTTTTTAACTTCTGCATCTTTTTCTACAATAACATCATCATCGCCATTTCCAGCGTCTAGCTCGCTTACTTTGCCTTTTATATTTATAGTATCATTGCCATCGCCAGCTTTTAGGTTTGCTAGGCTGGCGCCTTTTTCTATGTTTATAATATCATTGCCATTATTTGCGTCTAAGCTAGCAAATTTGCCCTCTTTTAGCGTGATTTTGTCTTTGTTTGCTGTGCCTGCTACATTTACCTTGCTAGCAAATACTTCTACATCATCTATGCCGTCATTGCCTAAGTTTTTATCGTTTAGGCTAATTTGGCTTTCTTTTGCGTTTTGAATGTTTATGGTGTGGTTTTTAGAACCGCTTGCTATTTTTAGATTATTTAAGCTTAGGTCTGCTTTATCTGCTTGGATATTTAAAGTAGCACTATCAAATACACCGCTAGGATCGCCGTAATTATCTTTTTGCCCTGTGCCTAGGGTTAGGGATTTATTATTTACTTGATTTGCGCTTAATTTCGCCTCGCCACTAATTGCGCTGATATTATTAAGACTGGTTTTGCTTAAATCTACCTCGCCATTTGATAATTTAAGTGAATTAAAGCCAGAACCACCATCGATTTTAGCGTTATTTATATCTGCGCCTTTTTGAATGCTTATGATATCATCGCCATCACCTGCTTTTAAATCGCGGATTTTTGCGCCTTGGTTTATGTTGATTGTATCATTGCCACTGCCTGCGTTTAGCTCTTTTAGGGTGCCACTTAGGCTGATATTATCATTGCCTGCGCCTGTATCTAGGTGATTTGCTTGACCGCTGATATTTATTATATCATTGCCATCATTTGTGTTTATGGTGCCTGCCTCGCCACTTACGCTGATATTATCATCGCCTGATTTTGTTGTAAGTGTGCCTACTTTACCGGCTATTGTGATTTTGTTTTTGCCATCGTTTGCGTTTAGTATAGCTATGCTTGCGGCTTTGCTTATGGTGATTGTATCATTGCCACTTAGAGAATCTAGCAAGCTTACCTTGCCACTTTCTATTGTGATAGTATCGTTGCCGTCTGTGCCATAAACGCTTACTTTGGTAGAATCGCTACCATCTGAGTTGCCTAAATTATTGTCATTTAATTTTATGGCAGAGTTTTTCACATCTAAAATTTTTAGCTCGTGGCCTGTGGAATCCTGGGCTATTGCTAGCTTGCTTAAATCCATAGAACCTTGCTCGGCTTTTATTTCTAGCTTGGCTGTATCAAACACGCCAGTTGGCTCAGCAAAATTATCTAAACGCTCTACGCCTAAAATAAAATTTTGAGCGCCTATTTGAGAAAGCTTTAATCTAGCCTCGCCACTTAAAGCGTTTATGCCACTTAGGGTGGTTTGAGTTAGATCCACTAAGCCATCATAAAGTTTAAGAGAGTTAAAGCCTGCGCCACCATCGATTAGGGCATTTTTGATATTTGCTTTTTGGCTTATGCTTATTATATCATCGCCTGCGCCTGCGTTTAGTTTATTGATTTTTGAGCCGGCTGCTAGATCTATGATATCATTGCCAGAGCCTGCGTCTATGCTATTTACTTGGGCATTTACTTTTATATTATCATTGCCTGCGCTTGTATCTAGTGTGCCTACTTTGGCGTTGATTGTTACTTTGTCATTGCCTTTGCCGGTTTTAATGCTTTCTACGCTTTTATTTACGCTGAGAGTATCGCCACCATCGCCTGTATCTAGTAGGGACATTTGGCTATTTACTGTGATATTATCTGCGCTGGTGCCTTTGATTTTTAAATTTTGTGCGCCTAGGTCGCTTGTGGTTATGTTGCTATTAGTTAGCCTTGAATCTCTTAGATTTAGGTTGATTGTGTTTAGATTTGAGAGTTGGCCTATATCGCTACTATTGAAGGTGTTGTTGCTTGATGAGCCTTTTACTGTAAGATTTAAGGTATCATCAAAAGAGGTGCTACCTTCGATGTTTAGATCTGTTTTTTCATCGTTTAAATTTACGGTGGCGTTATAGGTGCTTGCGTGTTCATCGCTGCCTATTGTAGGCTCATCGGCACCTGGTTTTACGGTAACTTTTTTAGCTTCGTTAAATTGACCTATGAAGTGGTTTATATCTTCTTGAATATCATTGATAGAGGTTTTATCATCAATTGTGTTCATAAGTGCTTTTAGCTTGGCCTCAGCTGGCGCACCGCCTTTTATGGTTTTGATTTGAGTTGAAATTTGCTCTGCTAGGGCTAGTTTGTTTTGTATGGTGTAAAGATCATTTAAGGTTTGAGCGGCTGAACTTATAAAAGATGTAACTAATTCTCCGTGATTCATACCAGCATTTAAAGCGGCTACCCAAAAGCTTAGCCCTTCATCATCGCCTGTTCTACCTAAGAGGTTTTCGTAGAGATTTTGGACAAAGATTGTGTTGTCTTTGTTAAAATCTACCCCGTTGCGGATTGTGATTATTGTGTTTATAAGCCCTGGTACATCAGTGGCTAAACTGCCCCATAAAACAGCATCGCCTTCTGCTGGACGACCTAAAACTGAAAGATAAGCTTGTTGGACTTGTTGATTGGTTAATGCCATATTCTCTCCTTGTGTGATTTGGGTTTATTCACATTTATATCGCGCTTTAAAGAATCGCAAGATAAAGCAACAAAAATAATAAATGTAAATAAACCGCGAAAGATAGTTTTTAAAAAAACGCGCGAATTATAGCATAAGAAAAAAAAAAAAAACAACAAAAAATTAAGAAAATTTAACAATTTTTTTAAAAATCAAGTAGCAAAAATGCTAAAAGCTTGACCTAGCTAGACTTTGGGGGATTAAAATTTTTTTGGGAATTTTAGAATTTTAGAATTTTAGAATTTTAGAATTTTAGAATTTTAGAATTTTAGAATTTTAGAATTTTTGGGTTTTTGGGTTTTTGGGTTTTTGGGTTTTTGGGCTGGGTGAGATTTTGAAATTTTAAAATTTGTGCTTGGCTTTTGCGTGGGTTTGAAATTTTAAAATTTTAAAATTTGGTATTTTACAAAATAAGCGCAAGAAAATTATAAATGCTTATTTATATGTTAGAAATTTTAGTAAAATGCTTCTTTTTCTAAAAGACATTATGAAACATTGATTTATGCCTATAATTCGTGTATAATTTTGCTATGATTAAAAGTTTTTCTAGCAAAGAAACTGAGCTTATTTTTAATGAGTGCTTTTCAAAAAAACTGCCAGCTGATATCCAAAAAATAGCCTTGCGTAAGCTTTTGATGATAGATAAAGCAGGCAATCTAAACGACCTTAGAGTGCCACCATCAAATCACTTAGAAAAGCTTTTTGGGGATAGAGATGGGCAACATAGTATAAGAATAAATGATGCTTGGCGCATTTGCTTTAAGCTAGAAAATCAAAACGATTTTTACGATGTAGAAATAATAAATTATCACAAAGGATAAAGATGAAAAAGATAGAATTACCAAGCATAGCAGAGATTTTAAGTCAAGAGTTTATCAAGCCTTTTGGGCTATCAGCATATAGGGTGGCAAAGGACATAAATGTGCCAGTATCACGCATACAAGACATTTTACACGGCAGACGCAAAATCAGCATTGACACAGCCCTAAGGCTTTCTAAATACTTTGGTGTAAGTGATAGTTTTTTTATAGATTTACAAAGCGAAATAGAACTACGCGAGAGCAAAAATCGCCAAAAAGACGAGCTTGACAAGATAAAAGCATTAGAAGTGGCTAGCTAGAAAATTTATTGTAATTATTTTAATAAGCTCTCGTAGCTTAGTTTTGGGTGGCGGTAGTATAGTTAAATGTGAAATAATCTTAATTTTTGCCATAATCCACTGACACACGGCAAAAATCATTCCGCTTGTAATTCATTTTTTGAATTTTTAATTATAGTGTCTATTAGAGCATATCCAATTGCGAAAAATCCAAATGCGATTGATAAAAATACAGCAATTTCCATATAATCCCCTTTATTTTTTTAATTTACCTATTTTTTAGCCTTTAATTATATCATATTTCAAAAAGACTATGTTATATTCACAATACGGGGCGAGCACAGGCAAACTCTAACGGATAGCAAAACAGCGTTCGTTTTAATAAAAATCAATCTAGCCTTTTAGCAGATTGAGAGTTTATAAAAGAAAACTATATAAAATTTAAGTATTAGTTAAGTTGATTGTATGGTTTTTGAGCGTTTTGGCTGGGTAAAATTTTAAAATTTTAATTGCGTGGATTAAAATTTATTTTTAAAATTTGCGCGGATTTTTGTGTGGGGTTTGAAATTTTAAAATTTGGTATTTTACAAAATAGGCGCAAAAAATTTACAGAATTTAAAAGCGCAGTAAATTTAAAATTTTCAAAAAAATTTTAAAATTTTAATTATCTAGCGCCTTTTTTTAAGGTTACGGCAAAAATCGTTTTGAAAATAATGCCAAAATCGCCTAAAATGCTCCAATTTTTCACATAAAGCAAGTCCATTTTTAGCCTAGTTCTAAAACTAGTTTCGCTGCGTCCGTTGATCTGCCAAAGCCCTGTGATGCCGGGCTTTACGGCTAAAATCAAGCGCAAATATCCTTTCATATCGTGCCGTTCGCTGACCATATAAGGGCGCGGGCCAACCAAGCTCATATCGCCTTTTAGCACATTAAAAAGCTGGGGCAATTCATCAAGTGAGCTTGCCCGCAAGAACGCGCCAAAGGCATTTACGCGCGGATCGCGCTTGAATTTATGGTATTTTGCGTAATGCTCGGCTTCGTCTGGGTTGTCTTGTAAAAACTGCTCCATAAAGTCTTGCTCGCTAGTCATCGTGCGAAATTTCAAGCATTTAAACACAGAGCCGTTTTTGCCAAGGCGGTTTTGGTGAAAAAAAATTTTTTCTTTTGGTTCTTTGAGCTTTAAAATCAGGGCAATTAGGGCAAAAATGCTTAGCCAAAATGGAGCAAAAATCAGCACTAAAATAGTATCAAGGATAGTTTTTAGGGCTTGATTTTGCGGGCGTAAAAGCGCTCTAATGCCTAGTTTTAAATGCTTCAAGCTAAACCTTTAAAATTTGTGTAAGCATTGCTTATGTAGTTTTTGATGTTTGTTTTAAAATTTTGTGTGCTGTAAGTTTGGGCGTAGTGGCAAATTTTGGCTGGCTCAAAACTAGCAAGATCGCTCTCAAATGCTTTAATAGCGTCATTTAAGCTAGTTTCGTTTTGCTCGTTAAATAGCATTCCACTTTTTATGCCTTGTGCTTGGCTATTTTTTACGCTCTCGCTTACTCCGCCTAGATTAAAAGCAATTACGGGTGTGCCACAACTCATCGCCTCAACAGCGGCTATGCCAAAATCCTCAATCCCAGCATAAACAAAGCCACGCGCATTTTGTAGCAAATTTTTTAATTCATTATTATCTACGCGCCCTAAAAGCTCGATATTTGGCTTTGCGATGGCTTTTAGCTCGTTTAATTGCTCGCCATCACCTACAACTACTAGCTTTTTGCCGTTTAAATTAAATGCTTTTACTAATAAATCCACTCTCTTATATCCTACCAAACGCCCGCAAGTAATGTAATAATCGTCTTTATTTTCTTTTAATTTAAAATTTAAAGTATCTACTGGCGGGTAGATAACATCGGCTTTTTTGCCATAAATTTTAGCCACTCTTTTGGCGATAAATTGCGATATGGCGATTATTTTATCTGGTCTATTAGCACAGCTTGCATCCCAGATGCGAAAATTATGTAAGATTTTTCTAGCTAGCGGGCGCAAGAGCGGATTTAGCCTTGCTAAATACTCAAAATGCATATCCCAAGCATAGCGCGTGGGCGTGTAAAGATAGCTGATGTGAAGCTGGTTTGGATTTGTAAGGGCGTTTTTGGCTACGCAGTGAGAGCTTGATAAGACTATATCATAAGAGCTTAGATCAAAACTTTCGATAGCGTTTGCAAATAGCGGTAAATACAGCCTAAAATGCTTTTTTGAAAAGGGTAAATTTTGAATGTAGCTAGTTTTAGCGTGTGCGCCTTTTAGCACGATACCCCGCTCTTTTTGCCCCATAAAATCAACTAGTGAATATATATCAAAATCTTTATAAATATCAGTAAATGCGGCTATACAACGCTCAGCACCGCTATAAACATCTAGCCAATCACAAATTAAGGCTTTTTTAGCATTTAGCATATAAGCTCACTTTTTAGCAAAAATTAAGATTAAAATTGTAGCAAGATGAGCTTAAATTTTTTTGGGTTTTGGGGCATTTTGGCTGGCTGTGGCTTGATAAATTTTAAAATTTAGCGCGCAAAAAGCAAGCAATTTCAGCCTTTAAATTAAAATTTGCTTTTTAAAAAATAAATTTGGTCTTAAATTAAAATTTATTTTAAGCGCAAAACTAAGCAACTCTTTTAGCGTAAAAGTCTTTATAAAATTTGCTAAATTCGCCTTTAATTATTGCCTTTCTTGCTTGGTGCATTAAGTTTAGGTAATAATGTAAATTATGTAAGCTAGCAAGGCGGTAAAAGCTAAGCTCGCCAGCGCGGAATAAATGGTGTAAATAAGCACGACTATAACGAGCGCAGGTGTAGCATTGACACTGGCTATCAAGCGCACTTTCATCATCTTTAAAGCGGGCGTTTTTAATGCTTAGCTTGCCAAAACTTGTAAAAAGCGTGCCGTTTCTTGCGTTTCTTGTAGGCAAAACGCAATCAAACATATCCACGCCTCTTGCGATGTTTTCTACTAGGTTTTCTGGCGTGCCTACACCCATTAAATAGCGTGGCCTAAGCGCATCTGTGTAGGGCAGGGTGGCTTCTATGGTTTCATACATTTGCTCTGCGCTCTCACCCACGCTTAGCCCGCCAATTGCCAAGCCATCAAAAAATTTATCCCCACTATGCATAGCGCAAAGCTCGCTAGCACAATGCTTTCTCATATTTTTATCAACGCCACCTTGGATAATGGCAAAAATATTTTGCTCTTTGGCATTAAAAAATCTATTATTTAAATCGCTTGAAATTACGCTTTTGTGATAATTTAGGGATTCTTGCGCCCATTTTAGCGTGCGTTTTATGCTTAGCTTTATGCGCTCAGGACTTGCAGGCAAGGCTACTAAATCATCTAAGATCATCATTATATCGCTATTTAGGGCGTATTGGGTATCTAAAACGGATTTTGGCGTAAAATAATGCTTGCTACCATCTATGTGGCTTTTAAAGGTAATGCCATTTTCATCGGCCTTTGCTTTGGAATTTAAAGAAAAAGCTTGAAAGCCGCCGCTGTCTGTTAAAAACGAGCCTTGAAATTTAGTGAAATTATGTAAGCCGCCTAATTTATGCACAAGGGCTGAGCCTGGGCGTAAATATAAATGATAGGTGTTTGCTAGAATGATTTTTGCGCCTAAGATTTCTTGCATATCGTGCGCGTCTAGGCTTTTGATGGCAGCTTGCGTGCCAACTGGCATAAAGGCTGGGGTTTGGATTAGAGAATGCGCGGTATTTAGGGCGCCTGCGCGGGCTTGTGAATCAGTAGCTAGGATTTGAAATTTCATTTTAAGCCTTTTTTAAAAAGCGCAATTATAGCGGATTTTGGCTATACTGCGCGTTTTTGAAAGGATAAAAATGCGTAAAATTGCTTTTATTACAGGGGCTAGTTCTGGGTTTGGCGCAAGTATTGCCAAAAGGCTTGATGATGATGGATATAGCGTGATAATTTGTGCTAGGCGCAAGCAAAAACTACAAGAGCTAGCTAAAATTTTAAAAAATCCGTGTTTGGTTTTAGAGCTTGATGTAAGGGATAAAAATGCGATTTTTAGCGCAGTAAATAGCCTAAAAGATGAATGGGCTAGCATTGATATTTTAGTAAATAACGCAGGCCTTGCCTTAGGACAAGAAAAAACGCCAAATGCTAGCTTGGAGGATTTTGAGATTATGATTGATACAAATATAAAAGGGCTTGTTTATGTAACTAAGGCGCTTTTAGGGCATTTAAATAAGGGCGGGATAATTTTTAATTTAGGCAGTGTGGCAGGGTGCTGGCCGTATCCTGGCGCAAATGTATATGGCGCAAGCAAGGCCTTTGTGCATCAATTTAGCCTTAATTTAAGAAATGATTTAGCAGGGCGTGATATTCGCGTTAGCGTGGTAGCCCCTGGCATTGCTAAAACTGAGTTTAGCGATGTGAGATTTAAAGGCGATCATAAGCGCGCAAATGCCGTGTATGATGGCACAAAATATTTAAGCGCTGATGATATAGCACAAATTGTAAGCGATATAGCAAAATTACCTGAGCATGTAAATATAAATTATGTAGAGCTAATGCCAGTTAGCCAAAGCTGGGCTGGATTTAGCTTTTGGCGCGAAGATGAATAAAATTTTATGTGCTAGCTTTAATGAATGCGCTAGTTGCGTGCTAGACGGTGATTACAGGGCGCAAAAAGAGCTAAAAATAGAGCGCACAAGGCAAATTTTAAAGCCCTTTTATGATGGGGAGATAGAGTTTTTTGCTAGCGCGCTTAGTGGATTTAGATCTAGGGCTGAGTTTCGTTTGTGGCATAATGAAAATGGGCTAAATTATGCTATGAATAAGGCAGATAAAAGGCCTGTGATAATACAAAATTGCGCCATTGTTGATGAAAAAATTGCTGATCTTATGCCAAAACTGCTTGCTAGATTAAATGAAAATTTTAAATTAAAAGAGCGCGTTTTTGGGGTGGAGTTTGTAACAAGCTGTGATGAAATTTGCATGATTTTGCTCTATCATAAGGATATTTTAAGCATTGAAGATGAACTGAGCGAGCTTTTTAGGGCTTTAAAGATTAGCGTTGTGGCTAGAAGTCGTGGCAAAAAGCTGGTTTTTGGTAGTGAAATTTTAAATGAAAGCTTAAAAATTGCTGGCGAAATTTTTAAATATAAGATTAGTTTTGATGGCTTTATTCAGCCAAATCGCGCTATAAATGAAAAAATGATAACTTATGTTTGCGAAAAAATCAAAAAGCAAAAAAGGCGCGATTTTTTGGAGCTATACTGCGGGCATGGTAATTTTACCCTGCCACTAGCTAGGCATTTTAATGCCGTGCTTGCTAGTGAAATAAATAAAACAAGCATAGCTCTTAGCAAGCAAAATGCGATATTAAATGGAGCAGAAAATATAAAATTTATAAGAATGGGCGCAGACGAGCTAATAAGCGCATTTAAGGGCAGGGAATATAAGAGATTAAAAGATATTAGGCTAAAAGATTATGATTTTTCGCATATTTTAGTAGATCCGCCAAGGGCAGGGTGTAGCCAAGATGTGCTGATGATGATGAAAGATTATGAAAATATAATTTATGTGTCTTGCTCGCAAGAGAGCCTAGCGCGTGATTTAGGGCTTTTAGAGCCTACGCATAGGATTGAAAATTTGGCCCTTTTTGATCAATTCGCACACACAAATCATATCGAAACGATCGCTGTGCTAAGCAAGCAAAAATAAGGAATAACTTGAATATCTTTGATAAAATTGATGAGGGTTTGTTTGGTTTGCTAACTAGCAAATTTTAATCTTCAAAGGTGAGAAATTTTAAAAAAGCCGTGAAATTTTTTAAAAATTGTGTAAATTTTAATTCAAATTTAAGATTAGGCTAATAAGGCCTTGCTCATTAGCCCAAATATTTTATTTACAAGAAAAATCTACATTTGCGCCAATTTGTATTTTGATATCGCTTAGTTCTGGTGGCGTGATTTCTTCGCCTCCATCGTTTGCACTTAGCATACGAGGCGTATTAAGGCTTTGAAACTCAGCATTTGTTACATCGTTTAATGAGATGTTTTTAACCACGCAACGCTTAGAAAATTGCGTTGATAAACTGCTTTCATTTTGGTTTATTTTCTCAAAAATTAGCTCTTTTAATTTTGCTTCGTTTTGCTCTTTTGCTGTATCGCTAAATGATGGTATAATCGCACTTACATGCATTTTCACAGGGCTTTGTTTGATTATATCATTGATGCCATTTATCAGCTCGTTGTAAGCATCCATTTTACCAGCATTAAACTCGCATCTTAGTTTTGAGTTTAATCTAAGCTCTTGTTTTTGGCTGTTTTGGTTGCCAGCAAGCGATGTGTAATAGCTACCGCCCGTGCAAATATCATTTGTTTTAACAAGAGCTAAAATCGCTGAAAACGCCGTATTTATAGCTGGTTTATCGTATTCGCTTAAATCTGTGGCATAAAAGCTAGGATTAGAGCGGTAAATATCTGGCTTTGCGCTGATACTTACTTGCACATATTGGTTGATATTAAGGTCGTCATCGCTATTTTTGGTTAGTTTGATAAACTGGTCAAACAACGCCCCAAGCACAAAAACAAGCAAAACAGCAAAACCTGTCCCAAGTGAAACTAAAAAACCTTTCATTTTTCATCCTTTTTTTAAAATTTTAAAGCATTTATAAGCTTAGTGCGGTTATAATCCGCTCCTTTTTTGGTGCGCCTGGGTAGCTCAGCTGGTTTAGAGCGCTGGTCTCATAAGCCGGAGGTCGGGAGTTCAAGTCTCCCCTCAGGCACCATTAATCCTAATTTTCCGCGCTTTTTGATTTTCACACCTATTATTTACAAGCGAAATTTTAAACTAATCTTATAAAATAAGCCCAAATTATAAAACAAGCTTTTTTAAATTACAATAAAATTTCACCCATCATTGAGCCGTTTATTTAACTAGCGCGTATTTTAGCACATCAGCTATTGTGCTAACGGCGATGATTTGCATATTATCTTTAACTTCATTTGGAATTTCATCTAAATCTGTTTCGTAGTTTTTGCGCGGGATTAGCGCGGTTTTAATCTTTGCCTTATAAGCAGCAATTAGCTTTTCTTTTAACCCGCCAATTGGCAGCACATCGCCACTTAGCGTAATCTCGCCAGTCATTGCCACATCGTGGCGCACCTTTTGATCACTTAAAATACTTGCAATTGCCACGCTCATCGTTATACCAGCACTTGGGCCGTCTTTTGGGGTAGCACCTTCTGGGACATGAATATGCAAATCATAGCCCCTATAAACGCTAATATCCTCGCCTTTTTCATTTTTATAGATTAAATGTTGTGGGATTTTGATTTTAGCGTTATCAATTAAGGTTTTTATCAAGCTAAATGCGATTTGTGCGCTTTCTTTCATCACATCGCCTAATTGTCCGGTTATTTCTAGCTTGCCACTGCCTTTAATGCGTATGGCTTCGATGCGTAAGACATCGCCACCTACGCTAGTCCAAGCCAAACCATTTACAATGCCGATTTTATCAACTTTTGCGGTAGGATTTATTTCATAAACTTTTTTATCTAAATACTGACTTAAATTTTTAGGCGTAATTGAAATTTCGCCTTCATTTTGTAAAATTTTAACGGCCGCCTTGCGTAAGATATTTGCTGTTTGACGGCGTAAATTTCGCACTCCGCTTTCTCTTGTGTAATTTTCTATAAGTTCGTTTATTGCGGGCTTTGAGATGTTTATTTCATTTGGGTTTAGTCCGTGTTTTTCTAGCTCTTGGGGCAGTAAATAACGCTTGAAAATTTCAAATTTTTCTTGCGGGGTGTATGAGTTTAGGCTTATAAACTCCATTCTATCGCGAAGTGGAGCAGGGATTGGGGCTATTTCATTTGCCGTGGCGATAAAAATTACCTTAGTTAAATCTAAATTAAAATTTAAATAATAATCTCTAAATTTTGAGTTTTGCTCAGGGTCTAAAATCTCTAAAAGCACGGCTGTTGGGTCGCCTCTGTAACTTCTTGCTAATTTATCTATTTCATCAAGGACAACGACAGGATTCATTACCTTAGCCTCAATTAAGCCTTGAACTATGCGCCCTGGCATAGCGCCGATGTAGGTTCGGCGATGTCCGCGCAATTCATTCACATCTTCTAAGCCGCCAAGAGCTACGCGCACTAATTCGCGTTTTAAAGCGCGCGCGATTGAGTTTGCAAGGCTGGTTTTGCCAACGCCTGGAGGCCCTACAAAGCATAAAATCACGCCCCTAGCAGATTTGGCTTCAAGTTGTCTTTTAGCTAGCAATTCTCGCATAGCAAAATACTCCACAATGCGTTCTTTTGGCTTTTTAAGCCCAAAATGATCCTTGTCTAGCTGTTTTGCTACCATAGCTATGCTTAATTTTTCTTTGCTTAGCTTTTCAAATGGCACATCAAGCGCCCAGTCTAAATAGCCTTGGGTCATACTAGCTTCTGAGCCATCAGGGTGCATTTTGCTTAAACGCTCGATTTGTTTTGAAATTTCTTTATAAGCATCTTCGCCCATAAAGTTTTTTTTGCTCTCTAAGCGCGCTTTGTATTCGGCTAGTTCTTCATCGCGGTCGTTATTTGCGCCTAATTCTT
The DNA here is from genome assembly GCA_009827235.1 of Candidatus Campylobacter infans. Lineage (GTDB taxonomy): Bacteria > Campylobacterota > Campylobacteria > Campylobacterales > Campylobacteraceae > Campylobacter > Campylobacter infans. Next base: position 38,690 of record SPMW01000010.1, read on the forward strand.
GTTGGATTTGTTTTAATTGCTCTTTTAAAAAATATTCTTTATTTACTTTGTCGATTTTTGAATGCACTTTTGATTTGATTTCTTTTTGTAATTTGTTTGTTTCTATCTCAGCGCTGATATAATCGCTAATTTTTATCACCTTTTGTTCAAGGTCGGTTTCAATGAAAAAATTATAAGCAATATCTTTTTTTAGGCGCAAGGCTGAGCAGATTATATCGCATACGCGCACGGCATCGTCATTATCTTCGATGGCGCGGAGTATATCATCGCTAAGAAAATGCGAGCTTTTGGTTAGGGCGTATAATTTATCTTTTAGCACATTTAATAAAGCTTCGATTTTTGGTTTTGGGGGCAAGCTTATGTTGATTTGCTCTATTGAGGCTATCATCGGTGAGCTGCTTATTGCTCTTAGGATGCGGACTTTTGACTTGCCTTGAAATAATATTTTTATCTTGCCATCTGGCATAGTGGATTTTCGCATTACTACGCCTAAAACTCCCGCATCATAGCAGCTATCAAAGCCTGAGCTCATATTGTTTTTGCTAGGTAAAACTACTATTGGCGTGTTTTGTTGCGAGGATAGTTCTAAGGCATCTAAATCGCTTTTTGAGCTTAAAAATAACGGCGTAATCATGAACGGATACAAAAAAACATCATTTTCTATAATTACAGGCAACATAGGGTCATTTTTAGATGGAAGATTCAAAATTTATCCTTTTTTAAAATTTATCTTATTCAAATGGTAACATATACCACGGCAAGTTGGGTTTTATCATATCTTTATCGTTTATATTTGTGTTTTCTAATCTATCTTTATATACTTGTGCGCTTTCATCGCGCCCTGTTCGCTCGTAGAGTTTGGCTATTTCTTGGTCTAGGTAAAATTGTGCTAGTTTTAGCTTGGCTAAGATGGTTTCAACTAGCGGGCGATACTGAGTATTTGGGTATTCTAATAAAAAATTTTCAATCTGGTTGATATTATCAATCATTAATTTTTGATTACGATTTGGCTTAGAAAATGAATCAAAATTTGCCTTAATCTTTAAAAATTTAGCATATTCTATTTCATCACGGTTGGCAAAGCGTTTGATGTATTCATCTAAATAAAAATTTGCCATTAAATATTTTTCATTTTCAGCACAAGCATTAGCTAATATAAGCGTGATTTGCGGTAAGAGCTGGGAGTTTATATGCTCGCTTGTAAAGCTTATATAATGCTCATCTGCTGCGTCATAATTTAATTCGCGTAAATCTTTTAAAATTTGTGAAAACCACGCTTGCGGGGTTAGATTAAAAAGTGTGTTGTCTTTTTTTTGCCCAAAAGTTGAGCAAGCACTCAGCCCAAAACTAAGTAGCAAAAAGAGCAAAAACTGCCATATTTTCATCGCTTAGCTCCAAAATTTGTAAAAATGGCGCGCATTTTAGCCAAAAATGCTTGAAAAATACATAAAGATTTATTTTTTGCTTTGAAATTTTAAAAGCTTAGTTTAAGGGCAATTTATTTTAAAATTTGCTAGCATTTTGCCTATTTTTTCAAAGGATACGCAATGCTTATGAATAATTATGCTAGGGTTGATTTAGGCTTTAAAAAAGGTCATGGTGCCACGCTTATAGCTGATGATGGCAGGGATTTTATAGATTTTGGCTCAGGGATTGGGGTTTGTAGCTTAGGACACGCGCCAAAGGGACTTGCGCGCATTATCTCAAAGCAAGCAAACACGCTAATTCATAGCTCAAATCTTTATAAAATTGCGCCACAAAATGAGCTTGGGGAGCGTATTTGCGAGCTTTTAGGCTCTAAATATTATGTGTTTTTTGCAAACTCAGGGGCTGAGGCAAATGAATGCGCTATAAAATTAGCCAGAAAATACGGCGCGCCAAAAGGCAAAAATGAAATTATTTCGCTAGCAAATTCCTTTCATGGCCGCACAATAGCCACGCTTAAACTAACAGGCCAAGAAAAATTTCATCCAAGCCATTTTGAGCCTTTTCCTGATGGGTTTAGTTATTATGATAGTATAGATGAGATTATTAAAAATGCTAGCGAGCGCACGGCTGGCGTGATAATAGAGCTGGTTCAAGGCGAAGGCGGGATACACGCATTAGAGCTAAAAGAAGTAGCAAAATTAGCAAAATTTTGTAAAGAAAATGATATTTTATTAATTACTGATGAGGTTCAATGTGGCGTGTATAGAACGGGCGAGTTTGTAGCTAGCAAGCTTTATGGCATTAGCCCTGATATAATCACCTTTGCTAAGGGTTTGGGCGCAGGCGTGCCAATTGGGGCGTGTGCTAGTAAATATGATATTTTTAGCCCGGGCGATCACGGTAGCACTTTTGGGGGTAATTTTTTAGCAACTAGTGCTGGCAATTACACTTTAAGCGAGCTTTTGCGCCTTAAAAAAAGCGGACAAATAGATAAGATGATTGAAAATTTTACAAAAGAGCTTGATAAACTAGCCAAAAAATACAAAACACTAATCAAAGCGCGCACCGGACTTGGCGCGATGTGCGGGCTTGAATTACATAAAAGCGAGCATTTGAGTTTGCTTTTTGAAGCTGCTTTAAATAACGGCGTGCTTGTGCTAAAATCAGGCAAGGCCACGCTTAGATTTTTGCCACCATTAAACATAAGCAAAGATGAGATGAAAAAGGGCTTTAAAAGGCTAAATAAGGCATTTAAAGAAGTTTTAAAGAGTTTATAGATTTAAAATTTTAAATTTTAAAACTTGCTAAAAGCTTTTGGGCATTAAAATTTCAAGTTTAAAATTTGCGCTAGAAATTAAAACCAAGCTGAGTTTTTTAAACAGCTAGCAAATAAATTAAAATTTTAAATATAAAATTTGCGCTAGAAATTAAGTATAAATAAATTAAGGATTCAAATGCTAATTAAAGACATTCACAATTTTTCCCAAATCCGCTATAACGCAAGGGCTTATTTGGCTTATTTATTTGAGCGAAATATTCCAAATAAATTGCCGGGCGTGAGTTTAAATGCGATAAAATCAGGGTTTGACAAAATCGCACATGAGATTGAAAAATTTGATGCCTTTTATATTTTGGGTGCCGATGGCGTTCAAATTGGTGATAATATCAGCCTAGATAAAGCAAAAATCACCGGCAATGGCGCAAACCGCGCAAATAAGGCGTATTATTACCGCGCCGTGCGTGAGAGGCGTTGCGTGCTGAGCGATCCATATCCTAGTAGCCTTACAGGCGAGCTTTGCACTACGGCGAGCGAACCAATTTACGATGAAAATGGTGAATTAAAATTTGTAGTTTGTATGGATATTTCGCTTAAAGATATCTTAAAAATGATTTCACCAAGTATGCTAGCGCATATTTTTGAAAACTTTACACGCGTGATATATTCGTTATTTGCGCTAGGTCTTTTTGGCGTGGTGAGCGTGCTTTTTTATTTTGGCATTACAAGTTTGGTTATAGAAAATCTTAGCGAAATTGATATTTCCAAAATGTTTGAAAGCACGATTATTTTAACGCTTGCGCTTGCTATTTTTGATTTGGTTAGAGCCATTGTGGATGAAGAGGTGCTAGGGCGTGAGAAAAAACGCCAAAATGGCGTAGCGCGCACGATGGTGCGGTTTTTAGGCTCGATTATTATCGCGCTCGCTATTGAGGCCTTAATGCTTGTGTTTAAGTTTGCCATAACTAGCCCAAATGATATACTTTATGCCGTTTATTTAATAGCTGGCGTGGCGGTGCTTATAAGCTCGCTAGGCTTTTATTTATTTGCAAGCAAAAAAGCCCAAGATTAGTTTTAAGCTCAAAAATACGGCTTAATTGCTATTAACCCAGCAACTTCGCGCGCTAATTAGCGCGTGCGCGCGGCTTTATTTAAAATTATGCCAAAAGCTAGATAATAGCCATAAATTAATCATTTGCCTTGATTTTTAAAATTTGTTTAGAAAATTATATAAATTTTAAAATTTATCCCAAAAATCTTTTAATTTTTTATAAAATGCTAGGAATTTGCTGGGTGTTTAAACGCGGTGTTTAAACGCTAAATTTTATAAAATTTTGCCTTTATTGTAAGTTTTTTCTAATTCTAATAAAAATTTTTTTCTTTGTAAGCCTTGTGCGTAGCCACCAAATGAGCTTTTAGCCAGCACTCTATGGCAAGGAATGATGATTGCAAGAGGGTTTTTATTTAGCGCGTTGCCACAAGCTCTTTGTGCGCGCAAATACCCAGCATTTTGGCTTAGCGCGCTATAAGTCGTGCTTTGGCCGTATTTTACTTTAAGCAAGGCTTGATATATCGCCATCACAAAGGCGCTAGCATTTAAAATTTCAAACTCACATTTAAAAAATTTTAACTTGCCATTAAAATATAAATCAAGTTCTTTTAATGCCATCAAAGTATTACTATCACAGCTTTTGCTAGCTTTTAGCATAGAACATTCTAGCTCATCGATAAATCTAAGTTCATTTAGCTTGCCAAAACTGCTTTTAAGTATGATTTTACCGATAGGGCTTTGATAAATTGCTTGCATTTTAATCCTTAAAAAAAAGTTAAAATAAAATTTTAGCTAAATATTTTTTGTTTTTGTTATAAAAACTTTGCTAAAATCCGCCAAAAATTTTTACACAAAGGATAAAAAATGAGCTTTTTTGACGAGTATAACGCGCATAAAGCCGAACGAGCCAAACTTGGCATACCACCACTTGCACTTAGTAAAGAACAAACACAACAAGTATGTGAGGCTTTAAAAAGCGCGCCAACGCCTGAATTAGTAGAGCTTTTAGCCACGCGTGTAAATCCTGGCGTTGATGATGGCGCAAAGGTCAAAGCAGAGTTTTTAAATGAAATAATCAACCATAATCTAAACTGCCCACTAATAGATAAAAGCACGGCTATTAAAATGCTTGAACCTATGCTTGGCGGTTATAGCGTGATTGTGCTAATTGCCTGTTTGCATTCAAATGATGAAAATATCCAAAGCCAAGCTGCAAATGTGCTAAAAAATACTATTTTTGTGCATGATTATTTTAATGATGTAGCAAAATTAGCAAAAGAGGGCAACAAGCACGCAAAATCAGTGCTAGAAAGCTGGGCGGATGCTAGCTGGTTTAAATCTCGCCCAGATATCCCAGAAAAAATAGAAGCCGTAGTTTTTAAGGTTCCAGGCGAAACAAACACCGATGATTTAAGCCCAGCAGGCGATGCTTTTACGCGCTCAGATATTCCATTACACGCAAATGCAATGCTAATTAAACGCCAACCAGGTAGCATAGAAAAAATTGCCGAGCTTAAAAAAACAGGGCGCGAAGTGGTGTATGTAGGCGATGTAGTAGGCACTGGTAGCTCACGCAAAAGTGCTACAAACTCAATCCAGTGGCACATCGGGCGCGATATCCCGGGCATTCCAAATAAAAAAACCGGTGGCGTAATTCTTGGCTCAATCATTGCGCCAATTTTCTTTAACACCAATGAAGATAGTGGAGCCTTGCCTATACTTGTAAATGTAGATGGCTTAGAAATGGGCGATGAGATTACCATATATCCACTAAAAGGCGAGATTCATAAAAACGGCTCTTGTATAAAAACCTTTGAGCTTACTCCAAATACTTTAAAAGACGAAATAAAAGCAGGCGGGCGTATTCCGCTAATTATCGCTAGAAGTTTGTGTAATAAAGCAAGGGCTGAGCTAGGAATGGGTGCTGAGGATATTTTCATTAAACCAGCTCAGCCACAAAGCGATGAAAGCGCGGGCTACACGCTAGCACAAAAAATGGTCGGACGCGCTTGCGGGCTTGAAGGCGTGCGAGCTGGTATGTATGTAGAGCCTATTACAGCCACAGTCGGTAGCCAAGATACCACAGGCCCTATGACAAGAGATGAGATAAAAGAGTTAGCAAGTTTAGGATTTAGCGCGGATTTCGTGCTTCAAAGCTTTTGCCACACAGCAGCTTACCCTAAACCAAGCGATGCGCTAACGCATAAAACCTTGCCTGATTTTATGATTAGCCGTGGTGGCGTGAGTTTGCGCCCAGGCGATGGAGTAATTCACAGCTGGCTAAATCGTATGGTTTTACCTGATACTGTTGGCACGGGCGGCGATTCACACACACGCTTTCCTATTGGCATAAGCTTCCCAGCAGGTAGTGGATTAGTAGCCTTTGCGGCCGTGCTAGGCTCAATGCCTTTAAATATGCCCGAAAGCGTGCTGGTAAGATTTAGCGGTAAAATGCAACCAGGCATAACCTTGCGCGATTTGGTAAATGCTATACCTTATTACGCCATTAAAAAAGGGCTTTTAACCGTTGAAAAGAAAAATAAAATCAATGTATTTGCTGGCAAGATTTTAGAGATTGAGGGCTTACCTGATTTAAAAGTAGAACAAGCCTTTGAATTAAGCGATGCTAGCGCTGAGCGCAGTGCGGCAGCTTGTACTGTGGCGTTAAATACTGAGCCTGTTATAGAATATTTAAAAAGCAATATCGCCTTAATTGATGCGATGGTAGAAGCTGGCTATGAAAGCAAGCAAACCCTTTTGCGCCGTAAAGAAAAAATGCAAAAATTCCTAGAAAAACCAGAGCTTTTAAAAGCCGATAAAAACGCCAAATATCACACTATTTTGGAAATAAATTTAGACGAAATAAAAGAGCCTATTTTGGCTTGCCCAAATGATCCTGATGATGTGGCTACTTTAAGCGAAATTTTAGCTGATCCAAAACGACCAAAAAATATCGATGAGGTATTTGTGGGCTCTTGTATGACAAATATCGGGCATTACCGCGCTCTTGGTGCGGTGCTACAAGGCGAGGGTCAAGTGCCAGCGCGCCTTTGGATAGCTCCACCTACTAAAATGGACGAAGCAGAGCTTAAAAGCGAGGGCGTGTATTCGCAGTTTGGCGCAGCTGGTGCTAGAATGGAGATCCCAGGTTGCTCGCTATGTATGGGCAATCAAGCCCGCGTGCGCGATAATGCCGTGGTGTTTTCTACATCAACGCGTAATTTTGATAATCGCATGGGTATGGGCGCGCAAGTTTATCTAGGCTCAGCCGAGCTAGCAGCAGTTTGTGCTATGCTAGGTCGCTTGCCAAGTGTCGATGAATATATGAAAATCGTCCCAGCAAAACTAGCTGGCAAAGAAAGTCAAATTTATAAATATTTAAATTTTAATTTAATTCAAAATTATAAATTGGCTTAATTTATTTGGCGGAGTTTGCGTTTGGCATTCTCCGCAACCTCTAAAACTCTATCTGCTTGAAATTTTAAAATTTGCTTATTTAAAATTTGTTTTTTTAAAACTCATTAAAATTTTTGCCAAGATTTAAAATTTTTGGATTTTATAATAAAATTTGCTTGGATTTTTCATCTTTTAAAATTTATAAAAATTTTTTTTAAGTTTTGTGAGATTTTTTAAAAGTAGCTTAAAATTTTGATATAATGCCACCGCCGAAGCTTTGGCGGAGGCAATTCACCTAAAGGAGCTTGCGATGCGTAAGCAAAGCAAACATCCTAACCTCGCATTATACCTTAAAATTCGCTTTTTTGGCGTAAAAATTAAGGTAATTTTATGTAGGCGTTAGGATACGGGGCGCAAGCCCCGTCCTTTTGGTGTTAGATTAAAATTTTATTGTTTAAAACTTCGTTTAAAATTTATGAAAAGATTTTTAAAATTTGTGTGGATTTTTTAATTTTGTGAGATTTTTTAAAAGTAGCTTAAAATTTTGATATAATGCCACCGCCGAAGCTTTGGCGGAGGCTAATAAGTAACAAAGGATCTTGTATGCGAAAGCAAAACAAGCGTCCTAAGGTGGTATTATATCTTAAAATTAGCGTTTTTGGCGCTAAAATTGAGATAATATTACTTCAACGCTAGGACGGGCGGGGCGATTTCAGCCCCGCCAAGCCTTTGTTGCTTAGATATTTTTAATTCTTGCTAGCAAAAAATAACCAAATTTTAAATCTCCAAGCTTTTAAAATTGATAAAAATTATTTTTAAAATTTACGGAATTTTTTAAAATTTATTGAGTGTTTAAAATTTTTGGGGGATTTAAACTTTTTGTTTTGATGGGGCGGGCGTAATGCCCGCCCTTTAAAGTTTTTAAAGTCTTTAAAGCTTTTAAAGCTTTAAAAGCTAGTTATTGTAGCAATCTCATAACATTTTGTTGGATTGTGTTTGCTTGGCTCATCGCGTAGCTGCCTGATTGGGCTAGGATGTTGTATTTGTTGAAATTGCTTGCTTCTGTGGCAAAATCCACATCGCGGATTTGGCTTTCTGCGCTTTTTACATTTACTTGGGTTACGCTGATGTTGTTTATGGTTGATTGTAGCTGATTTTGAACTGAGCCTAGATCTGAACGAATTCTATCAAGGGCTTTTTGGGCTGATTCAGAAATGCTAATCATCGCCTGCGCGCCGTAATAGGTGGTTACGCCACTTAGTTGATCTGTGGCTGAAAATCCGCCTGCAAAATATCCCATAGCAGCTGCTAAGGCTGAGCTTAAAATTCCACTATTCATATCACCTAGGCTTACAGTTTTTTGTTGTGCGCCTGTATCTACAGCAATGCTCATAGCAGTTATTACTTTATCAAGAGAGCCTAAACTTATTTTTATATCTTTTGCGCATCCACTCATTCTTATTACTATATCCCTAGCATCTTGGCGGATTAGGGTTAGTTTGCCTACTATTACGGTAGAAGCTGTGCTAAACATCGCTGCGCTTGTGCCACCTAAACCTTTGCTATTACTTGCAACATTTATTTGCATAGCCCTACCATCTCTTGCTGTTAGGGTTAATTTACCATCTTTTCTGCTAGCTTCTACGCCTGTTTGCTCTTTTACCTTATTTATGGCATTTACTAGCACGGCAGTACTATCGCCTGCTTCTACTTCGACTTTGCCTATTGTTATGCCATTTATTTTA
>SPMW01000011.1 GCA_009827235.1 Candidatus Campylobacter infans
TTCAAAAAATTTTTAATGGTGGCAAATTGCGGAAAAAAATTAAAAATTTTTTAGCATTAAACAAAATTATTTCAATATTTAAGATTAATTAGAAAAGTAAATGAATATCGCAAAAATCGAAAATTTGCGAAAACATAATTTTATAAAATCATTATTACTACAATATTTTATGGCATTTATTATCCGCAATTTGCCACATTGCATTAAAAATTTTTTTCAAGTATTATCCCAAAAATTTTTCAAAGGAACAAAAATGAAAACAAAACTTCTAGGCAAATTTTTAGCAGTTTTTGTAGCTCTACAAACTTTTCTTTTTGCAAAAGGTAACACTAATATCGCCGATAAATTAGCAACAGATATTAATGCTGAGATTGAAAATGTTGGTAGCAGTATTGCTAGCGTAGTAAATACAATTTCAGCCACATTGGGAATTATTTGGATAGTAATAATGCTCTTAATGGCATTTTTTGCTATGGAACAAATTAAACAGCACGCAAAATTATTAGTTGGTGCTTTAATTGTGATTGGTGCCGTCTATGGCTTATCATCTGCAATGATGTAAAAATTTTAGAAAATATTTATAAAAAAGTAAAAACAAAATGGCATTTATTTCAAAATATTTTATAGATTTAACAAAAAAAACTAAAATTAAAGGGCTAACTACAACAAGCTGGCTTGCTCTTATAATTTTAGGATTTATTAGCTGGTTTTTTTTAGTTTTATATTCAATCTTTGTAATAATCTTTTTGTATTGCTTTTTTTTCACATTAGAATTTTTTGATGAAGACATTTACAAAATTTTTGGCTCTAAGTTTAAAATAAAATCAAATAAATTTTATGCATAAAAGGTAAAAAAATGGGTGGATTATTTGAAAATAGTAACCAACAAAGCAAGCTTAACATCAATAAAAATGTAGTGAATATAATTTCAGCAATATTTGGAATTATTTGGGTAGCAATAATGTTTTTAATAGCATTTTTTGCTATGGAACCTACAACAAATTGGCTTGCTCTTATGATATTAGGAATTATTGGCTGGGCTTTTTTAGTTTTAATTTCAATAAAAATTTGTATGAATTTTGGCTCTAAAATTTTAAAAAGGTAAATAATGGGTGGATTATTTCATTTACTTTTTAAAAAAAATAGCAATAATAACAAAAAAGAAAGCAACGAACAACAAAATAAAACGCAACAAAGCAAGCTCAATATCAATAGAACTGTTGATAAAATTTTGACATCTTTTCAGCCAAAAGTTTATTCAATGGCAGAAGAAATGAATATTTGCGCGAAAATTAGTGAAGAAGTAATTGCAACACAAGATGGCAACCTAGCAATTGGATTTGAATTATTAGGAACTAGCTATGCAGCACTTACGCTAGAAGAAGAAGCGCAACTAATTCAAAACAAAGTCGAATTTTTTAACAAAATAAATAGTCAATTAGAAATAAATATCGTAACTGAAAAAAAACTAAGCAAATCTACAAGCATATTAAGAAATAGCACAAACGAATACGCAAACGAAATTATAAAAAAATATGGCAGCTTTAACCAAGACATATACAACATAAGGTATTTTTTAATAGTATCTACCACAAAAAAAATCTTAACAGGCTCGCTTGAAAGTTTTAGAGATAAAATTACAAAAGAGCAAAACGAAGAAAACACGCAAGAAAAAATTTATCAACAAAAATATAAATTACTTATAGATTTTCAACAAAAAATATTCGGCGAACTCAGTATGTTTAGACCACGAATTCTTAGTAGTGATGATTTAATAAATTTTTATGCAAGCTATGCTAACGCCGATGAAACTAATTTAAAATATACATACGAAATTTTAAGCGATTGTTTTATTACAAGCAATGCAACATTTTATAAAAATTATATTTTACACAACACAAACGAAAATAAAGAAATTTATTCTTGCTTTATTAGTATAAAAGCTTATGAAAGCGAAAATATTAGCTCTTTGCTTACTTCAAAGCTTTTAAGATGTCCTATTGAATACAGCGTATTTTTACATTTAAGGGCATACAATAAAGAAAAAGCAATTAAAAAAATTAGAGAAACTTCGGCTTTTTCAGCTGAGATAGTAAAAAATGAATTAAGCGATTTATTAGAATTAATAACAGCTGATAGAGAAAACTTAATAGAAGTAAGTTATAGTATTTATTTGAAAGCTGATAGCCAAAAAGAATTAAATGAAAATGCTAATACAATTATTAACATTTTAAAGCTTCAAGGCCTCTCAGTAGTTAGAGAAGACTTGAACCAAAAAGCACTTTATTTTTCATTTTTTGCTAGCCGTGGAAATTTAAACGCCCGTAAAAAAACGCTAAAAACTAGCAATTTATCTACTATTTGCACTTTTGAAAAAGAAATCACAGGCTTTAATAAAAACGATTGGGGCGATGAAGCAGTAACAACTTTTAGACACTTAAATGGAACGCCATTTTTCTTTAATTTTCATTGTGAAGAAAACGCAGATAAACCGCTAGGACATACGATGATTATTGGTGGCTCAAGCAGTGGTAAAACAACGCTAACACAATTTTTAATGTGTAATTTATTCAAGTATGATATTGACATACTAGCATTAGATAAGTTAAATGGTATGTATGCTTTTACTAATTATGTTAATGGCACTTATAGCACTAGCGATGATTTTAAAATAAATCCATTTAGCTTAGACCCAACACCAGAAAATTTGGCTTTTTTAGAACAATGGCTTAATACTATGGCAGGCCTAAGCGATGAAAACGCAGAAGAAAAAAGAATTATCCAAGAAACGCTAACACGCGTATATAATAATAAAGAAACCAAAGACACCATACAATTAACAAATTTTATAGAAAGCATAAGTAGTGGGGAAAGTAGTAAAGAATTAGCAAATTTGTTAAAAACAAAATTTAATCTCTACAAAGATAGTATTTTTAATAATAGCCAAGACGCTTTAAATTTTACTCAGCAATTAAGCGTGATTAATATGGACGGCTTAACAAATTCAAACAAAACAAATAGCGCGCTTTTAGCACTTTATATTTTTCATAAACTAAAAAATAGGGCTAAAAATGGCGTTAGAAGAGGCTTTTTTTGTTTTATTGATGAATTTAGGGACTATGTAGAAGAAGAAAATTTACGAAATAAAATCGTTGAAGCAGTATTAGAAGCACGAAAAATTGGTGGGGTTATGTGCTTAGCTTTTCAAGATATATCAATTTTTGACAAACTTAAAGACGCTCAAAATTTCTTAGGCAATATGGCTAATTTTATTATTTATCCAACAACCAGTGCTGGCACGCTTGAAATGTTGAAAAGCACAATTGGACTTACTGAAAGTGAAGCTAAATTTTTACAAGAAACTGATATGAGAGCAAGAAAAGTGCTTTTAAAATCACCTATTAGGCAAGAAAGCGCAGTATTAGATGTAAATTTAATGCGTTTAGGCAATCATTTAAAAATCTTTTCTAGCTCTGCAGACAATGTAAAATTAATTAAACAATTAAAAGACCCACTCAACCCACAACAAAATTGGCGCGAGCAATTTTTAAACCACAAAGGATAGACAAATGAAAAAAGCAATTTTTTTAGCAATTTTAGGTGCATTAATTTTAAGCGGGTGTGGCTCAAAAACAATAGAGCGCACAAGCCCTTGCGCTTGCTATGATGTAAAAACACAAATTAAGGTTATATGATGATACTTAACGAGCCAAAAAAAGACCCAAATTTTCTTTTTAAATTAGAAAGAAATATTAAAGCTTATATGCTTTATATAATTATGATTTTAGGTGTATCTGTAATATTGTTAGCAGGTGCCATTATAGCAATAGCCCCACTAAAAGAAGTTAAGCCATACTTAATGTTTTTTTCAGATGGCGATACAAATTTTGTAAAAGTAAAACCAGCAACATTAGATGTAAGAAGTGATTTAGCTTTATTAAAAAGCATTCTAGCAGGCTATGTAAAAAATAGAGAGAAAATAAATCGCATAGATGATATACAACGCTATGAAACTACAAGAATTCAAAGCAAAAAAGAAGTATGGGTAACTTTTCAAAATATTGTAAAAAATCCAACCAGTATTTATGCTACTTCTAATATAACACGCGAAATAAGAATAGTTAATGTGTCAATTTTACAAAAGAACATAGCACAAGTAGATTATGTAGCAACAGTAAATAACATCACAAAAAGCAACAAAGATGAAATCACCAAGTGGCGTGCTACATTAGAATTTGATTTTAAAGAAGTTATGGATACTTACAATAGCACAATCAAAAATCCAACAGGTTTTCAAATTTTAAAATATGCCGTAGAAAAAGTAGATGATTTTGTAAAAAAAGGATAATAAATGAAAAAAATATTTTGTTTAAATTTACTAGCTTTTTCTTTATACGCAAATACAGGCGAAAGTATATTTGCAACAAACCAAGAACATAATCCACAAAATATAATAAAAAGCTCAATTGCCGTAAATTCTAATTCTAATTACGCTCAAAATTCAGCGCAGGCATACGAGCAAGCAGAACAAAATTTAGCACAAGAATTCGAACAAATAAGACAAGCACAAGAAGAAATAAAGCAGTTGCAACAAGGCAGAAAAAGCACAAATAATAGCAAAAATAATAGCGAAGATGAAATAAGCGCAAATGAATTAGAATTAATCAAACAAGCTATGAGAAACCAAGATTTAAAAGCCCTACAAAAGAATTTTTTTAATAAAAATTATAGCGGGTTTGAAAATACAAGCGAAATAGAATTTCAGCCAAACAAAACGCACAAAATTCGCACCCGTTTTGCTATGGCAACAACGCTAATATTCGATAGCGACATTGATAGTTTTATTGTAGGCGATAAAAATTTTAAAGCAGAAGCAGTGCCAAACACGCCAAGCGCACTAGTAATCAAGCCACTTTTAATAGGCATTGATACAAGCCTTACAATTTTTACAAAAGATAAAAACATACACACATTTTATCTTTACTCAACAGATTATAAGAGCAAAGATAATCCTAAATTTTTAATTCACATAAAAAGCAATAATCAAGCAACGCAAGACAACGCAGAGCAAACAAACGATGATTATTTTGTGATTAAAGACGGCATAGCCGAAGTAAAAGTAAAAAAAAGTGATATAAACGATAATTACACACAAAAATATAAAAAGGCAAATTCGTGGTTAGTTGCAGAAGAGATATTTAGTGATAAAAAATTTACTTACTTTAAATATAGCAAAGATAAATTACCACAAATTCCTACCATATTTGCCGTAATTGATAAGCAAGACAGCCCAATTGAAACTAGAACGATTGGCGATTATATCATTGCTGAAACTACTAATCCAAAATTTACTATTAAAAGTGGCGATAGCTATATATGTGTAGAAAACACACAAAAACAAACAAGAACACAAAATAAAGCAAATTTTAACACTACAAAAAGCGAGCAAAAATGAAAAAATTAACAAGCGCGCTTTTTTTACCCCTTTTTTTGTTAGCTAATACAAATCAAATACCAAAAGATTTAGATTATCTATTTGATAACGCTAAATTCCCAGTAGATGATTATTTGTTAAAAGCAGGACTAGCACAACCAAAAAATACAACAATTGATATAAGCGATGAAAACAACACAAATCAACAAACACAAACAAATAATGAAAAAGCGCAAGAACCGCAAGAACAAGTAGCAGAGCCAGAACAAACAAATATAGAAAAAATCCAAAAAAAATTAGAAGATAACGAAAATAAAGCACAAGCAAATCAACAGCCAACCAAGCAAAACAAAGCAAATAAAATAAATAAGCTACCATTAAATTATCAAAGCTTAATTAGAGAAAATATTTTAGCTAGTCGTGGGGCAGAAATTAAAAATCTTAGCGATGATAACAAATTTGGCGTAAATGGCTTTACAAATCAACAAAGCATAGATGTATCCACTAACGAGCATAAATTATTTAGAACTATCCGCGCAGGTAGATTAATCCCCGCATTACTTGCTACCGCAATTTCAAGCGATTTAAGCGGCATTATTACAGCTATCATAGAACAAGATATTTACGCAACAATGGGTGAAGCAGTTTTAATCCCGCGAGGCTCAAAAGCCATAGGCTTTTATCAAAATAACGCAAAAATAGGACAAAATCGCTTAGAAATTTTTTGGAGAGAAATTATTACGCCACAAGGTGTAAATATAATGCTAACTAATGCTATCTCAGCTGATAATATGGGTATGAGTGGCGCAGTAGGCGTAGTAAATAATAAATATTTTGATAGATATGCTTTGCCAACAGCAATTAGCACTGTATCAAATGCTTTGCTTTTAGGCATAGCGCAAAAAATCAATAAAAATAGTAGTGCCACAACACAATACCAAGAACAAATTTATTCAGGCGCGCAAAATGATATTAACGCAATAGTCCAAGACATCATCGCACAACATAATCAAATAAAACCAACTATTGAAATTAGAAGTGGCAGTAGAATTTTCTTAGTGCCTACAAATCATATGTGGTTTGCAAAACCAAAAAACAATGAAGTATTACTAAGATACTTTAAAAACTAATCATTACAAAGGAAAAACAAATGCAAGAACAAAATGTAGAACAAATCAAAGCACAAATCAAAAAACAAGAGAAAGCGCGCATACTTCAAGGCAAACAAAATAGCGCAATAGAAAAACAATTAAAAAAATTCGAAGTAATCGAAAAGAAGTATAACAAAGAAAAACAAAAGCTTTTAGATTTAGTAGAAAAAAGCAAAGGCAATTTTAATAACGACAGCGACAAGGACACTAAAAATGGCTGAAATCACATTAGTATTAAAAAATATTCTAAGCAAATTAGATAAGTATTTAAGCCTGAAAGCAAACGAGCTTATTTTTAACAAAGCCGGTGAAATTTTTGTAGATTATGGCAATAAATGGGAAATTATCAAAGATGAAAGCTTAACAGCCGATTTTTTAAATGATTTTTTAATAGAGCTTGCAAATAGAAGAAATCAACAATTTAATACAACGCATTGTCATCTATCGTGTGAATTGCCAGAGCCATATTTGCGTTATAGAGTGCAAGCACAGCATAAAAGCTCATTATTTAATAGTGATATAGCTATTTGTATAAGAATACCTAGCAAAAATCAATATCCATTAGAGAGCTTTATTTTAAGCGATTTATGCATTAAGCAGGGCTGGACTTATGAAAAGTTAAAAGAGCTAATACATCAACATAAAAATGTGTTAGTTAGTGGCGGCACAGGCACGGGCAAAACTAGCTTTTTGAATTCTTTAATGAGTGAAATTGACAAAGACGAAAGAATAGTAACTATTGAAGATAGCCAAGAGCTAAAAATTGACAATATCAACAAAACTCAATTAGCAGTGCCAAAAATAGCCAATGAAAATTACAGCTACCAAATCGCAATAGATAATGCAATGCGTTTGCGCCCAGACAGGTTATTTTTAGGCGAAATTGACATTCGCAACACTTTTAGCTTTTTGCGTGTGAATAATACAGGCCACACAGGCAATCTTAGCACCCTGCACGCCAATTCGCCAAAAGATGCTATTAAAGCCATAATCACTAACACAATTTTAGGTGGTGGTTTGGGTGGCAATGTAGATAATAAAACTATAACAGATTTAATTATTACAGCAATAGATTATATTATACAAATTCAAAGAGTAAAAAATCAAAGAATAATTACAGACATTTTAGATTTAAAACAATTTTTAGCACAACAAGCTGAAACTAAAACAGCTACTAGAACAACCAAAAGAAGCAAAAAATAATGAAAAAAGTTTGTAGGCATCATTTTTATTTAAACCAAGATGATTTAGAAATTTTAAACTCAATCATTGCAACTACAAAACTAAGCAAATCGGCAGTAATTAGACATTTAATTCGCAGCAAAAAATATATTCAAGCAGTTAGAGAAATACAAAATTTTAACAAAACTAACGAAGAGTTTTTAAACCAATTAAAGCGCATAGGCGTAAATATAAATCAAGTATTAAATTTTTTAAAAAAGAGTATAGGCACGCAAGATGAAAACACAAATTCTTTGATAGAGCAACTAAATCAAGTTAATAAAAAAATAGATGATTATACAAACAATTCACAAACTTTAATGCTAAGCATAAAACCAAAAAAATATAAAAGCGTAAAGGAGTAATAATGCAAAAAACTATCAGTCCATTAAAATGGTGTTTTATTTTTTTAACTAGTGCCGTTTTAGGTGTAATGATTTTTTATTTGTCAGTTTATTTCATTTTTAAGCCTGATTTTTTAAACACACTAAAAGTAGCACATAATATTTTAAATAATCTTGGCAACGCCCATTTAAAAATCAAAGCTTATTATCCAATTTTTTATGGCCTGCTACCTATGATAATAACACTTATTTGGTTTTTTATGCCTAGAACTCAAACCAACGAAACTTATGGTAACGCAAGATTTGCAACTAAAAAAGATTTTAAAGAGCTTGGAATTTCAAATGATAATGGCTTGATTTTAGGAACTTTTATAAATAAAAATAGAAAAAATGAAGTTATCGGTTTTGATTTTATAAGAGCTAACAAACCATTAGCAACATTAGTAGTTGCGCCCCCTGGGCGTGGTAAAACCGCAGGTATTATCATACCAAATCTTTTTACTATTAAAAATTCTTGCGTGGTATTTGATATTAAAGGTGAATTATTACAAAAAACCGCAGGTTACAGGCAAGAAATTTTAGAAAATGAAGTGCAAGTATTTAGCCCTTTTTCTTGGGATAATACGCTATTTTTTAACCCCTTTGATAATTCAATAGTTAAAGATATGCAATACATTCATATCAAAAAATTAGCAGAGCAAATAGCTAGCACAATTTTTGTAGGCGAAAAAGGAAAAGAAAACGACCACTGGGTAGTATCAGCAAAAACTATGTTTGTATTTTTTGCCGAATACTTTTTACAAAAAAACAAGCACACAACACTAGGCGAATTAGCACAAGCACCAAAAGCCGATTATTATGATAAATTAGACCCTGAAAAAGAATTTTTTAAAGAAGTTAATAAATATGATGAACACGAAAACGACAAATGGTTAGGTAGAGATTATAGCAAAGATACTTTTAAAACTTGGCTAAAAGAAGTAAGCGCAGACGAAAGCTTAGATGATAATACAAGAAATCAAGCGCGCGCTTATTCAACAGCAGCAGAACAAGAATTTGCAAGCATAAAATCAACTTATGATAGTTTTATGAAAGTATTTACTAATCCGCAAGTAGCAAACGCAACAAGCAAAATGAGCTTTGCTTTTAAAGATTTAAGAGAAAAAAAATTATCACTTTATATAGTAATTCAAACAGAAGATATGGAAGTGCTAGCACCATTAGTAAGAATTTTTACTGAAACGCTATTTAAAACTTTAATGAGTGGCGAAGAATGCTCTGATCCAAATAAGTTTATTTATTGCTTTTTAGATGAATTTGTGCGCTTTGGAAAAATGCCATTTTTGCTTGAAGCTCCCGCACTTTGCCGAAGCTATGGACTTATACCTGTTTTTGTTACTCAATCTTACGAACAAATCAAAAAATATTACGGCGAAGATGATTTAGCAATTATTACAGCTAACGCAGGCTATCAAACAATATTTGCTATGAATACCACAGCAGACGCAAAAAAATTAGTGAGCTTATAGGTGATTTTACTAGAACTAAATCTAGCGTTAGTCAAGGTAACTTAGATTTATTCAAAAACAATCAAAGCATAAGCAAAGAGGGCTATAAATTAGTTACCGAGCAAGACATTAAAAATCAAAAAAGCGAAGATTTATTAATCCTAGTAGGCGGATTTTTAAATAGACCTATAAAGTGTAAAGTGCCTTATTGGTTTAAAAATCCAGACTGGGTAGATGCAGACAAAAAAGAATTAAAACAAGTTAATAATAAGGAAGAAGATAATGCAACAAGTAACAAGAATAATAATACAAACAATAACGCGAACGATAACGCTAATAATAGCACAAAAGATAATGCGAACGATAATGCAGAAAATGAAAAACAAAACAAAATAAAACTTGAAGATTTAGGAATAAAAACAGCATAAAAAAATCAAAATAAGGGGGCATACAATGAAAACTTAGTTATTAAAATTTTATTATAAAGCAAGCATAAAACAACAAAATAGAAAAAATATTTATAGGGGTTTAAATGACAAACACAGAATATTTACAAGCATTAGAAGCTAAAAGAGAAAAAGATTTAGGTGAATTAGGCCAACAACATTCAAGCAGCCAAATTCTAAGCAATGATGAATATAAAGAATTAGCTAACAAAGAATATTTAAAGCCAAAAAATCAAATATTTTTTGACGCTAACGATGTTAATGATGAAGCAGAAGCAATGGATTTGCAATAAAACTTCATACACACATTCATAGATAAAAAACTATGAATTAAGGACAAATTTTTAAAAAAGGACAACATTATGGCAACAAAAAAATCAAACACACAAACCAAGCAACAAGTTGAAGTAGTTGATAAAAAAGAAAGTGCTACCAAGTTTAAAAGCTGGGAGCAGAAGAATAATTTTGAAAGGCTAGAAAGTATAAATAGCTATAATCGGATGATTATAGCGACAAATATAAAACAAGCCAGACAAAATGGAAATCAACCATTTTATGGCATAGATATGCAACTAAAAGATATAGATGCAACTATGCCTTATAATCCAAGCAACGGCAAGCCCTTTGGTGGAGAACTCTCAATGATAATGAGAGCAGACGCCCAAACGCGTGGCTATGAAAGCGCAGAGTATATAACTATGAAACAAGCCAACTTTTTAGGCGGTAAATTGCGACAAGAACAAGACGAAAAAGGCAAATTGCTATTTAACGAAAATGGCACTAAGAAATACCCCAACGGAGTGAAAAGCGCTTATATGGCTGAGTTTGAGTATAAGCCAAAAACCAACGAAAACGGAGAAATAATTCAAGCGAAAGACAAAGACGGCAAGCCAAAATTTGATAATCGTGGCGAAATAGTGCCAGTAATGGAAAAAATCGCCCTAAAAGAGCCGAAGTTGGAAACGGTAACATATTATCATATTAGCGCATTTGACGGCATAGATAATGCCAAGCTACAAAAAAGAAATATGAATGTAGTAAATGAATACCGCAAAGAACTACAAGGCCAACAAAATGATTATAGGTCTAATCTATCGCATTTAGGATTAGCACCTAAAACCCAAAAAGATTTGGAGAATTTTTTAGATAGTCAAACCAAAGGTAAAGATTATCAAGCTATCCAACATACAAATATAAGAGAAGTGCAAAACGAACTAAGCCAAAGCCAAGGCAGAAGTTTTTAAATCTTTTTAATGTGTTTGTCGTTTAGCTAAATAAATATTATGTGCGCTAAATAGTAAATGTTTAGCGCATATTTTAAGGATATGAATGTTAGAAGATTTTTTAAAATTTTTAGGCCTAGATAATAACACAAAAGATAACATACAAGATAATGCAATAAATAATACAAAAGATAATATAAAAGATAATAATACACAGCATAAAATTTTAGAAGTAGAAAACGCAAATTTTGAAGAAATAGTAACAACCAAAGAAGAAAATGGAAAAATCATTAAAGAAATCACAAAAATTAAGCCACTTGATAAAAAAACAGCACAAATAACAAAACAAATCATAGAAATTACAAGGTTTTAAAATGGCAGTAGAAACAGCAGGCAAAGTTATCTCTAATTCGTCTTGGATTGATGAAATCCAAGGCGTAATGCAAAATCAGCTTAGCTCATTACTAGAAAATATTTTTAATAGTGTTAGCAAAATTATCCACGGGCAAGCTTCTTATACAATTGTGGGTTTAATTGTGTGTATTTGGCTATTAAAACAGCTCCGCACAGGCTATCCTACACAAGATGAATTATTTTCAGCTGGCAAATGGATTATTGTAACTTGCTTTGTATTCGCAGCATACGCTAGCTATGATAATTTTACAACAATTTTAGGTTGGTTTTATTTGCCTGCAAGTTGGGTAATCTCAGCTATGAATGATGCATTAGGCAATCAAATCGGCAACAGCTTAGCCCAAACAATTACAAATTTGATGAATAGTGTATCTCTTATTTGTAGCACTATGCTAGAAAAAGCTTATGAAGCAAGCAAAAGTGATGTTTGGTTTGTTGGAGATGTAGCAAATATATATATAAAAATAATTGTGGCAATAACTATGTTCCCTACTTATTTTTTTGCGTTTATGTATTATATATTATGTTTTGCTATTGCGGCAATAGTAATAGCAAGTGTATTTATAGCTATGTTAATTTTATCATTTGCGCCTTTGGTAGTTTGCTTTTTAAATATATCTTTTTTAAAGCCTTATTTTTTCTCTTGGCTAAAATTATTCATTACATATTCATTATTTGCGCCTATTGCTTTATTTGTAACAGCATTAGCAAGCAAGCCAATCGCGGATATTCAAAGTATGTCCCCAGCTGAATTAGGAAATATTTACCTTGAGGGCAGGCAATGGGATACATTTTTAGTGCCTACATTATGCGCTTTTCTTTGCATATTTTTATTAAGAAAAATCCCTGTTTGGATAAGCCAAATTTTAGGCGTAAATAATTTAGACGGAGGTGGCTCAAATGTAGGCTCTGCAGCAGTAGGCATGGCAGGTAAATTAGCTGGTGTAGGTGCTGTGGGCGCAGTAGCTGGGCGCGTAGCAGGCACAGGTGCTTTAAAAAACGCTCTTGGCAGTATGGGGCAAAGCTTGCCTGGTGGTAGCACAATTGCAAGTATTATGAAAAATGCAAGGGAGGCAGGAAAAGGAGTTACAAATTCTAGTGGAACATCAATACCAGGTGGCTTATAAAGCTTAAAAAATATAAATATAAAACACACTAACAAAGGATATAAAATGCAAAATTCAGTAATCATAATTGAAAGCCCAAATAAAGAGGCAAAAATAGCTCAAATTACAGGCGCAAAAGTATTTGCCACAAAAGGACACTTTAAAACATTAACTAAGCTAATCGTAAAAGATTATCAAAGTTACGAACCAGAATTTGAATTTAAAGATGATAAAGCAAAATTTACTATCAATAAAATTATAACCGAATGTAAAGGCAAAGAAGTAATCATAGCAACCGACCCCGACCGCGAGGGTTATGGAATTGGTTATTTATTTTATGAAATGGTAAAAAATCAAGCTCAAAGCGTAAAAAGGGCTGAATTCCACGAAATTACAGAAAGTGGCATTAAAAAAGGACTTGATAATGCTATCCCCTTTTCATCATCTAATTTCAATGAATTTAGTGCCTTTAAAGCACGCGCCGTAGGCGATAAATTAGTGGGCTTTATTTTAAGCCCAAAATATTTACAAATAAGCAAGGATTATAATGTATCCGTTGGACGCGTGCAAACGCCTGCTTTATCTTTAATCGTTAAAAGAGAGCTAGATATAAAAGAATTTAACGAAAACGCAGAAAACAAAAAAATAGATTACAAAATAAAAGTAAAATTATCTAAAAATGGCGTAGAATTTTATGCCATCAATGATAATATTTACCAAAGCATAGATGAAGCAAACGAAAAGATAAAAAGCCTAAATGAAATCAAAAAAGCCAAAGTTTATGGCGTTGATAAAAAAGAAGCGCAAATAAAACCAAACGCGCCATTTAGGACAAGTCAATACCAAGAAGCAGCGAATAAAAAATTTGGCTTTTCTAGCGAAGTTGCTATGGCCTTAGCACAGAAATTATTTGAAAAAGGCTTAATTACTTATCACAGAACAGATAGCAATAGTTTATCTACTGAGTTTTTAAATGAAGTAGAAAATAAGTTTAAATCTTGCCAATGGTATGAAAAAAGAGAATATAAAGCAGGCAATCAAAGCCAAGCCCAGGCGCACGAAGCTATAAGAATTTCGCACATACACGATTTTAGAGAAATAGAAAACATAGCGCAAAAAGAAAGCCTAAGTGATGATGAAATAAAGGCTTATACTTTAATTTATACTAACTCCCTTTTAAGTCAAGCAAAAAATGCTATAAATGAAAATTTTACTTATGATATAGACATTAACGCACTTAGCTTTAAAGCAAAAAGTAGCAAAGTAATTTATAAAGGCTTTAAAGGCGTTTTTGAGAGCTTTACTGATGATGAAAACGAAGAAACGCAAGATGAAATAAAAGAAGTAAGCAATTTAGAATTACAAAAAGATGAAGAGCTAGATATTTTAAGCTTTGAATTACAAGAAGTAAAGAAAAAAGCACCTAGCAAATATAAAGAGAGTAATTTTATTAGCTTACTTGAAAAAGAAAAAATAGGCAGGCCAAGCACATATGCTACATTTTTGCCAAAGCTTTTACAAAGAGAATTCATACAAATTGTAAAAAAAGGTAAAAACAACGAAATAGTAGCCACGCAAAAAGGCATAAATTTTATAGAAAGCCTTAGAAATAATGGTGATGAGTGGATAACTAAAAGCGAATTCACAGCTCAAATGGAAGAGGTTTTAGATGAAATTAGCGCGGGCAAGCAAGAATACCTAAATTTTATCAAGCCTTTACACGAAAAGCTTGGAAATGTAGAAGTAAAAGAACAAGAAAAGAAAATAAGCCCGCCAAGCCCAAAACAGCTAGAATTTGCTAAACAATTAGCGCAAAAAACAGGCTTAGAATTACCAAGCAACATAGAAGAAGACTATAAAATTTGTAATGAATTTATAGAAAAGGCAAAAGCACAAGTGCCACCAAGCCCAAAACAAATAGAATTAGCCAAGAAGCTAGCAAACGATAAAAAAGTAGATTTACCAAAGAATTTTGAAAAAAGTTTAGAAATATGCTCTAAATTCATCGATAAACACATTAAATCTAAATAAAGGTTTAAAACGATGAAAATTCAACTAATGCTAGACTTGCAAGGTGAATTTATAAAAGTTACAAACAATAAAGCAAAAACTATTACGATAGCTACTTTAAGATTTTGTGATAAAAAGAATGCGTTATATGATAATTGCTGGGAATTAAAAACTACAAGAAACGCACAAAGCAAGATAGATAGTATTATTATTCAAGCTGATACTAAAAAATTAAATAATGCAGAACTTACCAAAATTTTACAATATTTTAAAAATGATTTTGGCATAGGTGATAAATATTGCGAACAAAAGCTAATCATTAAAGTTGAATGCGATGATTTAATTTTAAATGTGATTGATGATGATATTATGGATAATTTAGATAGACACGAAAAAAAAGAGGTAGCCGTATAAATAAAAAAAGGGGCAAAAGCCCCGGGTGTTGCTTGGAAAACAGAAAGGAAAAAAACGCGTAGAAACAAGAAAGAGAAATTATAGCCACGCGTTTTCAGGTTTGAATTATAGCAAAAAAGGATATATTTATGCAAGTAAATTTTAACAAAACTATTAAAAAATTTTTGATTTGGTTTTTTTTAATAAACATCGCAGGCATAAGCTTAGTATTTGCATTAGAATATTTTTTTGGGTTTAAAAATAGCATATATGAAATTGTTAAGCAAAGAGATACATTTAAAATCATAGAAATTTGCACTACATATATTTTTCTTAATATTATGCTATATAATATTATTAGTTTTACAAAAAAAGACACAAATTTTTAACACTTAACGAAAAAATTATGTTACAATTTACGAATGAAAAAGTTAAAGAAATCTCAAAATCTCTATATTAGAGCCAATATCATACAAATTGACTACCAAAAAGACCAAATCCGCATAAGAAAAAGCACGGGCTTAAAATACTCTGGGTTAGCTTTTCAATTTGTAAAAAAGAATTACGAACGCTACTTAATCAAAGGGGCAGAAAAGCAGCTAAAAAAAGAATTTCAAGCCCTAGAAGATGAAATAGTTATTCAAAAATTAAACGCGCAAGAAAACAACAAGAAAATCGAAAAAACACCTGAGCCTTATTCTTTTAAGGCAATATTTGAAAAAGTAAATAATGAAAAAGCTTTTTTAAAAAATTCATCAGTTGCGACATATAAAAGCATAAGCAAACATTTACTCAATTTTTTACACTCTAATAATATTTATTATGTAGCAGATTTTACGCGCGAGCATTGCCAGCTTTTATTAAAATATTTATTAGATAATAACAAAAGCAGCGCTACAATTAATATATATTTTATATTGCTAAATAATGTGCTTACTTATGCGCACGAAAACAAAATAATAAGCGATAATCCATTTTATAAGCCTAAAATGCGACAAATCGCAAAAAAAAGCGAATTTAAGCCATTTACACTTGATGAAGTAAAACTTTTATTGAAAAATGCCGATGGCGATTTAAAACTATATCTTTTTATTGCGTTTTTTACAGGCGCAAGAATAGGCGAAATTCTAGCACTTACTTGGAATAATATTGATTTTGTAAATAATGAAATAAATATTCATCAAACATTAGCATTAAATGGTGTTTTAGATACCCCAAAGACAAAATCATCATTTAGAACTATTGATTTATTGCCAACATTAGCAAATAAATTAAAAGAATACCCCCAAGATAATAAAACTATAATTAAAAGCAGACGCACTAAATTAAACCAAGAATTTCAAGCTCTTTTAGCAAAATTAAATCTGACACCACGCAGACTTTATGATACAAGGCATACTTTTGCTAGCATTATGCTTAGCAAAGGCGAAGAGCCTATGTGGGTGGGTTGCAAAATGCTAGGACATAAAGATTTGAATGAAACTTACAGAAGCTATGCGAAATATCTGCCAAGAGAAGTAAGACAAAGAGCAAAATTTTTAGAAAATGAAATGTTTTAAAAATAGCAAAAAGACATAAAATATAAGCAAAAATTAAAATATAAAATGTTATAATGTGATTAATGTATGCCTTAAAGGCACATATAAATAATAAAAAAAGCAAGATTTTAAAGCGCAATGTTATAATCTATCAATATAATTTTTTTGAAATTTTTTAGCGCGTTCTTTGGCTAGTTTTTGCATATCACTTACCTTATCGAACTCATCCATAATCTCTTCGCCCAAAAGCGTCTCAATCACATCCTCAAAAGTTACAACACCAAAAAACTGCCCATAACGATCCACAACCA
The DNA here is from genome assembly GCA_009827235.1 of Candidatus Campylobacter infans. Taxonomy (GTDB): domain Bacteria; phylum Campylobacterota; class Campylobacteria; order Campylobacterales; family Campylobacteraceae; genus Campylobacter; species Campylobacter infans. Next base: position 17,100 of record SPMW01000011.1, read on the forward strand.
CAAAAAATCTCTCATTTTTTTGAATAAAAAGACGCAAAAGATTAAGCGCATTTAGATTATAAGGCACTATAAAAACAGGGCGAATAAACTCAGCCATCTGGCGCGATTTATCACACAATGCTTGATTTAAAATTTCAGCCGTTTCTACAATGCCAATGATGGTTTCACCAGCAAATACAGGCGCGCGCGAAAATGTAAAAATATGCTTGGATTTTACTATTTCTTCGATTTTATCATCGTGTTTTAATGAAAACACCACGCTTCTAGGCGTTAAAATATCGGCTGTTTGATAGTTTTTAAGACTTAATAAATTTGTAAGTAATTTCATCTCTTTTTCATTTATACAGCCGCCATCTTTGCCTAGCTCGCTAGCAGCTAGCACCTCATCACGCGTGATCTTTCCCTTATGCCCAAAAGAAATAAATTTTATAATGATTTTAGCGATAAAAACAAAGGGCTTTGTAATTTTTAGCAAGTAGTGATTAAAAACAGCCACAAAAGGCGCTAAGTTTTGCCAGTAGGTTGCGCCTATGGTTTTGGGTAAAATTTCAGTTAAATAAATAAGCGCCACAGCAAAAATGCTAGATGCTAAAAATTGATACTGCTCCCCATAAAGCGCGCTTATTTCTATGCCAAAGCCAGTAGCACTGCCTGTAACGCTAAATGTATTTAGCACTAAAATCGCGCCTTCTGTATCATCGATATGGGATTTTTGATATTGTAAATATGCTCCAATTTTTGGGTGTTTTTTGGCATAGCTTTTTACAAAACTTGGAGTAGTGCTTAAAAAAGTAGATTCTAAAATCGAGCATAAAAAACTACAAGAAATAGCCACCACGCAATAAATTACAAGCAAGGTCATTTACGCTCTCCATTTTGTAAATTGCCTACGCCAAATACCGCATTTATCGTATCTTCAAGACTTACAATGCCAAGTAATTGCTTATTTTCATCTATTACGCCCACTAAATGCTCCCTACAAATCACAAAAAATTTTAAAAGCGCCATCACTTGCATATTATCTCTAACAAAACGCATATTTTTGGCTATTGATTTTAGCGTGGATTTGTCATTTATATTTTGGCTATTTTCAAGGGGATTTACTATGCTTAAAATTTCATTATTTGTAAGGCTAGGCGTTTGGTTTAAATTAAAATTTTGAGTGTGAGGATTTAGCTCATCTAAACTCTCATCTGTTAAGTTTGCTGCTAAAATGCTTTGCCTAAAAACAAGAGAGTTTATTTTATTTGTGTTAGGATTTATTAGCGGAATGCGTGAGTATTTGTGAGCTTGTATTTTTTGTAATGCTTGCTTGATGTTTTCATTTTCATCAAGGGCAAAAATTGCGCTTTTTTTTGTCATTATATCGCGCGCTTTTAGATTAGATTGTGCCATTAAATGCTCTAAAATTTCCATTTCTAGCTCGTCAATCGTGCCGCCTTTTTGGGCTAGTTCCATAAGGGCTAAAATTTCATCTTTGCTCATTTTTTGCACTTCATTTTGCCTAAAAAAGAAAGTAGTAATGCGCGAAATATAAACAAAAGGATAAGCGATATAATAAAGCACTATCAAAAAATAACTAGTCGGCAAAATCAGCCTTTTCCAATACATTGCCCCAAGGGTTTTAGGCACGATTTCACCGATATAAAGCACGCTTAAAGTCATAATCGCTGCTACCACGCCTTGAAATTTATCGCCAAAAACAGCCACAAACTGCGCGCCAACGCTAGCTGCGCCTACTGTATTTGCTATGGTATTTATCACCACGATTGCGCCAATTGAATTATCAATATTTATTTTTAAGTGTTTTAAAATTTTGCCTGCTTTGCTTAGTTTTGATGCGCTCCGCACAAAAGCAGGCGTGGCAGAAAACATCATTGCCTCGCACACAGAACAAACCATAGAAATACCAAGAGTTAAGCAAAAATAAACAAGCAATAAACTCATCAAAACCTCAAAATTTTAAAAAATCGCCATTCTAACTAAAAATAATTTAAAAAACTTTTTTATAATTAAAATTTATGATATTTAAATGAATATTTGAAATTTTAAATGCTTTTTAAATGCTCCAACGAGGTAAGATTCGCGTTTTACCCTCAATTTGTGCTAGTATAAACTCTTTTTTAAAAAGATTATAAAGATTTTGTTGATTTAGGATTTTTTGCGTATCTCCATAAATATAGCCTTGCTCGCCATTTAAAAGCAGGCTTTGATGCGAAACCATAAAAACATGATCAGCATAATGTGAGCTAAAAATCACACAAATGCCTTGATGATTTAGCCTAGATATTAAAGATAAAATTTCATCTTGATGCGTGGTGTCTAAAAATGATGTTGGTTCATCCATTATCAAAAGCTTTGGTTTTGAAATAATAGCGCGCGCTATTAAAACTAATTGCATTTGCCCTCCGCTTAATTCATCGATTTTTTGCTCTAATAAATGCTCGCACCCTGCTAAAATCGCTGCTTGGCGCGCATCTTCAAAATCTTTTTTGCTTGGAGTGTTAAATAAACCAATGCTGGCATTTTTGCCAAGCATTATCATATCTACCACCTTAAAAGCAAAGGCTGGCTTTTCGCTTTGTGGGACATAGCCTATTAATTTTGCTCGCTCTTTTAAACTTAGCTCTTTGAAATTTTGTCCGTTTAAAATAATCTCTCCACTTTGTAAGGGCAAAAGCGATAGCAAAATACGAAGCAAAGTGCTTTTGCCTATACCATTTGGCCCTAAAATCGCTAAGGTTTGACCTTGATTTAAATTAAAATTTAAATCTTTTAAAATAACTTTTTTGCCGTAATTAAAATTTAAACCCGAAATACTTAAAACCACTTTTTAGCCTTTTTTATCATAATTATGGCTATGCTTGGTGCGCCCACAATCGCTGTGATAATGCTTAGTGGGATTTCGGCTGTGGTGATGCTTCTTGCTAGCGTATCAGCAAGCATTAAAAATATCGCACCTAAAATCGCACTCATAGGCACTAAAACAGCGCAATTAGCACCATAAATCAGCCTTGTAATATGCGGGATTAAAAGCCCTACCCAGCCTATTATTCCGCTTACACATATACTAACACTTGTAATAAGAGTCGCAAGCAAAACAATCACCACGCCAAACATTCTACCTTGCCCTAAAAATACAGCATGCTCGCTTGAAAGTGCTAAGATATTGATTTTCCATGCCACACAAATAAGAATAATAATGCCAAATAAACTAACAGGCGCTAAAATCCCCAAATCACTCCAACTTAGCGAGCTCAAAGATCCCATAAGCCAATACACTATACTAGGCAATTTTTCTTCTGTATCTGCTGTGTATTTAACCAAAGAAATAAGCGCATCAAATAAGGCCGAAATGATAATGCCAGAAAGCACTAACATTAGTTTTGAGTTTTTATTAGTAAAATATCCTAGCAAATACGCCAAACAAACAGCCATCACGCCACCACTAAATGCGCCAAAACTAATCCCTAGCGAAGTAAATGAAAATAAAATACAAATTATCGCCCCAAAGCCAGCCCCGCTTGCTACACCTAAGATATTTGGGCTAACTAGCGGATTTTGAAATATAGCTTGAAACACCACGCCACTAATACTTAAACTAGCACCAATTAATCCAGCTGCTATAAGCCTTGGCAAGCGTAATTCATAAAAAATCACATCAAATGTTTGTTTATCATTCACATAATAATTATAAAGCTCATCTAAACTAATGCGCCCACAAAATAAGCAAAAAACTAAGGCCAAAATCAAAAATAATATAGCAAAAAAATATTTTCTCATAAGATGGCCTAAAAATTATAATTACTTGAAATTTTATTTTCATCAACGCGTAAAATTTCATTTATATCACTAGCTTTTAAATCATAGCCATATAAAATTTTATAGCCCTTTTTCATCTCATCTATTAAATTAAAATTTCTAGCAAAATCCTCTCCATAAGCCAAAATGCCAAGCCAAATCCAAGCAAAATGCGATTCAGCAGTGGGCGGATCCCATCTATCGCCACCAAATGGTATTTTATAAACTCGTTTATTTTTAACAGCAGAAATATTTTTAAATAAAGCATTTTTATAAATATCTTTTGGCATAAGCAAATCAAAGCTACTAAGTATGATAATATCAGGGTTTGAAGCTATTAGTTGCTCAGTGCTTATGATTTTAGAACCTTTAAAATTTACGGCATTTTGTGCGCCTATGAGATTTATGGCATAATGCTGATATGTGCCTTCTCCATTAGCCACAAAACCATTAGCGCGCCCATAAAAGGTTAAAATTTTTGGGCTTTTTGCGTGAGGTTTTGTAACAACATAAGATTTTATGCGCTCAAAAACGCTTTTTCTATGACTTAAAATTTCATCTACTCTTTCTTTTTTATCATAAGCATTGCCAAGCAACTCAAACCATTCAAGCGCGTTTTCTTCGTTGCCTCTATAATTTATTATGGCTAAATTTATACCTGTTTTTTTAAGTGGCTCTACTATATCGCTACTTGTGTGTCCCCATTGCAACGCAAAATCTGGTTTTAATTTAATCAACTCTTCTACATTTGGGGTAAAATCCGCACCTATGCCGCTGGTGCTAAGATTTAGCGCGCTTGGGAAAATCCGCCCTAAAATATGCTCACTTAATGCTTTTTTGGCTGTTGGGTTTATGGTGATTAAGCGTTTTGGGCCAGCATCTATGGCTATTGAAAAGCTAGCATGTGGGATTGGAAACATAGCCACGCGTTTTGGGGGTTCATTTAAAATCACCATATTATCGTTTTGATCTTTAAAGCTAATTTGTTTAGCACTTAATAAAACAAAACTAACACATAAGACAAAAATTGATTTTTTCATACTTTTAACCCTAATAGCCTATTTAATAAACCCTCGCCAAATTTACTAGCATTTGGCATAAAATAACACCCGTGATGAAAAAACGGATCAAGACTAGTAAGAATTAGCCGTCCGCCACCAAATTCACACTCTTGATAAATACTAACCTCATCATTTAGTTTTGATTTTATAGCAGATTTTGCCCCTTTTAGTTTTTTGTATCCGCCATGAAAATGCCAAAGCAAATTTTGAAATTTTATGTAGTTAAAAAGCTCGTGGTTTTCATCATCTTGGCATATTTGGATATCATTTTTATTTTATCTAGCCACCACCAAAAATCAAAAGGCAAATCCACAAACTCCACCCCATCAAGCCAAAGCTCAGGATCATTGCGCCCACAAACTACTAGCGTGCGCCCGCTTTTTAAAAAATTTCTAAATATTTCTTTATGCAAGATTAAATGCCTAGGCACTAATGAATCACTAACTAGCAAAATATCACCATCATTTACTTCATCTGCTTTAAGCTGTGCTAAATACGCGGTTTTATAAAGATATTTAACAAAAGCACCTTTAAATAAACTTGCTAAATTATAATAAGTTCCGCTGTGTAAGGCTATTATTTTATTCATCATCTCCCCTTAAATATGCTATTAAATTCTCTATAAGTTTTGGCGTATCATTTGCGCTAGCTGCTATGTGTAAATCCACGCCTGCGTGGGCGTAAATTTTACCTTTGCCAAAATCAAGCTCCCAATCACTTGGCACGCTAGCTTGCTTGATGGCTGTAATGATTTTAGCTTTAAGTGGCGGCGGGTTTTGTCCTCTTGAATAAAACCCAGCAACGCCGTTTTTTTCATTAAAATTTCTAATATCTAAATCTTTGTAAATTTTATGAGGGTTTATAAGGCTTATCATAAAATCAGGGTATTTAATATGCTCTACTGGCTCATAAATTTCAAGCATAGGCAAAAATTTCTTTTCTACATGCCCATTAAATAGCACGCGCCCGCCATTTTCTAAAAACTCGCACAAACGCCCACTAAGCTTGCTAAGTAAAATTTGATCCACACCACCACTTAGTATAATCCCCTTATATTCATTAAAATTTACATTTTCTAAATCATACTGCCATATAAAATCTAAATCTTTTGATTTTGTTATATCAAAGCCGTTCATACCGCCACTTGCGGATAGATCATTAAAATAAACAAACAAAACATCTTTCATCTTAACCCCTAAAAATCAGCCTTAAAGCCAACTTTAAAATTTCTACCAGCACTTAAAAGCGGATTTGTAATAGACACAGGATAATCTGCATTTTCCCAAGATAAAGCAAGCCTATATTTTTTATCAAAAATATTCTCAACAGCAAAATTAAGCTCAAAATTTTCAAAAGTGGCAATTTTGCCAAAGCTTTTGCCAAAATAAATATTATGCACTACATAGCCAGCTTTTTGTCTTTCTTGGCTTTCATCGATTTTATTTTTGCGCATCGCCCACGCGCTTGTGTATTGTAAATATGAATTATTTAAAATTTCAGGCTCATAATTTAAGCCAACCATGCCATGAAGTGGCATTATTGTTCTTAGATTTTTATTATTTTCCTTGTCCTTGCCTCTTTGATAGCTTACATTTGTGCTTAGTTCTAAATTGTTTAAAATATTATAAGCTAGTTCAAGCTCTACGCCTTTTATGCTGGCTTTATCTAAATTTTGATTTTGATATGTTTTCATACCTAAATAATCAGCCACGCGCACATTATCTTGGATTAAATCTTTATAATCGCTATAAAAGCTTGTTATACTTGCTCTTAAATAATCATTTTGAAATTTCAAGCCAAGTTCGTAATTTATGCTTTGCTCTGGTTTTAAATTATTATTTGGGATACTCATTGTTGTCCCATCTAGGCTAGCTATTGGCTCGATTTCATTAGCGGTTGGATTTCTAAAAGCACTGCTTATATTTGCTATTAGTTTAATAGAATCCATTATAGGATAGCTAGTGCCAATAGCCCAGGTAAGTTTTTTGGTTTTTACCCCGCCATCTTGATATAAAGATTTTAAACTCTCATCAACACTGCTTATATCCGAATCGCTCTTAAAATGGTCATAACGCAAGCTAGCACTAAGCAAGGCTTCATTATCAAATCTATACTCAAATAAGCCAAAACCAGCTAGATTGAGTTGCGTGTGATCTATGCTTGTGTTTTTTCTTGCCCCGCCACGAATACTTTGCTGGGTAGAATCCCAAATTTCATGGTAAATATTTATGCCATAAGTTTGTGTTAAATTCTCTCCTTTATATTTAGCCACAATCTTAGAGCCTAGCACCTCTGGGCCAACTACATAATTATTTACAAAAGCATTTTTGCTTAAATCTGGCACGATAAATAAATTTGTATAAATTTCTCTAGCAAAAACACTTGCATCAAGTTCAAAATTTTCAAAAATTTCACCATTATAATTAAGCGCTGCGTATTTTTCCCAAAGTGGCATTTGGCGCACTATTTTATTAGGCACGCCTTTTGCGGTATTGCCAGCACCAGGACTTGGCACAGAACCACCTGGCATACCACGCTTAGTAGTGCCATATCTTGCTTGTAAGCCGATTCTATGGCTATCTCCCCAGCTATAACCTGTATTTAAATCAAAAGATTTATATAAATAATCAGAATTTGGCACCTTACCCTCTGGCGTTTTATAATCCCTGCCATAGCGATAATTTAACCCTAGCAAAAAATCAAAACCATGCCCTACAAAGCCTAATTGTAATCTATTTTGCATACCATGATTTACGCTTGAAAAATTTGAGCTAAAATAATTATTACTTAATGCAAAGTCACCAAAAACATCTCCACTTGCTCTTTTGCTAACTAAGTTTATAACCCCACCAAAACTATCCGTGCCAAATACCGAGCTAGCAGGGCCTCGCACAATCTCTAATCTTTCAAATTGATCAGGATCAAACATTGTATATTCTAAAACAGGCCTACCTTTCCATCTAAGCCCATCTATAAAAGTAGGCACGCGGTAATCGCCAGCACTCATTCCACGAATCACAGGCTGGCCTGAATCCATACCATCATTTACCATACCAACGCCTGGCTCTTGGGCAATCAATTCTAAAACATTCTTACCAACGCTTTTTTGAATGCTTTGCTCGTTTATTATAGATAAGCTTTTGCTTTCATCTATTAAGGATTTTATGCTTTGTGAGCTTGGAGGTGCTTCTGTGCTTACTAGTATTTCTTTAAGCATTTCATCAGCAGCAAATAAAGAACAAGTTGCCATTAAAGACGACATAAACAGGGCTTTTTTCATCATTTATCCTTTAAGATATTTTTTAGTATTTTTTTTGAGTTTTTTCAAAAAAAATTGCTATAATAACAGAAATGATAAGCTTTTTCAATATTAAAAATAACCAAAATCGAAGTATTTTTTACCAAAAAAGAATTTCTAAATTTTAAGGCTTATAATGTTTGCTAAAATCAACACAAACAATAACACCAAAAACGAAATTTTAATAAATCAAAGCCATATCCAAATAGAAAAAGGCATTCAACTCTACATAAATAAAATTGATACTAAAAAAGATAATTTAATTTTTATAAAAAATAATTTTTGTGGGCTTAGCATAAGTATTACTTTTAGCGGATTTTGGCATTATCAAAGCCATAATTATGCTTTTGTAATTTTATCTCAGGCTGGTTATAGCGCATTAAACTACATAAATAATGATTGTGGCAAGATATTTTTAAAACAAGGCAAGCAAATCCAAAACATCACAATTAATATAGAAAATAAAATTTTATTAAAATATTTATCTTGTAAAATTTATGAAAAATTAAAATTTTCACAAACCATCGCCAATAAACTTAGTTCAAACTTTATAGCCATTACCACAAAAGAACTTCTTAGTGCTAATAAAACCAACGAGCTTTTTATAAAAGCGCGCGCTTATGATTTAATAGCTTATGAACTAAAAATGCTAAATGATAGTTATAAAGAGCCTAATTTAAATAAAGATGATATCAAAGCCTTAAATTCTGCCATGCAAATTTTAAAACAAAACTACAAAAATCCACCCACCATACAAAGCCTAGCGCGCAGTATTTGCATAAACGAAACCAAGCTAAAACTAGGCTTTAAACAGCTTTTTGGTATGACCATTCATGCAAGCATAACACAAACTAGAATGCAAGAAGCAAAGCAATTAATTAGCCAAAAAGAATTAAACCTAGCTCAAATTTCAAAAGAGCTTGGCTACAAACAACAACACAATTTCACCACGGCTTTTAAAAAATATTTTGGCATTAATCCTAGCAAGATTAAATTTTAACCACTGCCCCAAAAAATATTTGTGTTAAATTTTAAAGCTTATTTTGATAGTAAATTATGATAATAAATCTTATAATATTTTGGTAATATTTATCATTTTTATGATAATATTTCGCATTTTTTTAAGGAGTTGTGATGGAATTTTTTGAGTTTTTAAGTAAGTATATTGACCATATAATCATTGCTATACTTGCTTTTATGAGTTTTTTGGTTATGTGGTTTAGTGTGGAGAGGGTTTTATTTTATATGAGCGCAAAGCCTAAAAATTACCCTAGCAAAAATGCCTACGAAGAGGCTTTAAGCAAAAATCTTACAATTTTATACATAATTTATTCAAATGCGCCTTATATCGGGCTTTTAGGCACGGTAGCTGGCATAATGATAACTTTTCACGATATGGGTTTAAGTATGCAAGCAAATGGCGGTGGCATCGATACAGCAGCCATTATGGTAGGTCTTTCTTTGGCATTAAAAGCCACAGCGCTTGGATTATTAGTAGCAATTCCTACGCTAATGATTTATAATGGCTTTATTCGCAAGGTAGATGTGCTTTGCTCTCGCTTTGAAGATGAAATAAAGGCAAGAGCATGAAATTGCCAAAAAAAGATGGCTTAAATATAGTTCCGTTTATAGATATTATGCTAGTTTTGCTAGCTATTGTGCTATCAATTTCTACTTTCATAGCACATAATTCTATAAAAGTAGATTTGCCAAGTGTTAAAAATGCCGCCAAAGAAGATAAACAAGATAAGGTTGAAATTAGCATAAATGCAAACTCGCAAATATTCATAGCAAATGAGCGCGTTTTTGAAAATGAGCTTAGCCAAAAATTACAAGATATCAACCCACAAACCCTAATAATTTTACGCAGCGATAAAGAGGCACATTTTGAAAGCTTTGTAAGCGTAATTGATGCTCTAAAACAAAAAGAGCATAAAAATTTTGCCATATTAACGGAGCAAAAATAATGAAAAACAATTTAATAGGCTTTTTTATTTCTTTAATTTTACACTCTATCTTGCTGATTTTTTTTATACAATTTAACACACCAGCCCAATTAACAGCCGCTCAAAATGAAAAACTTAGTCATATTTCATTAAATGATTTTATGCCAAAATTAGAGCCTAAAAATGAAAACCTACCAGAAGAAAACGAAATAGTAAAAGAGCAAATAGTAGAAAAAATAGTTCCTAAAAAACCAAAGCAAAAACCAAAAATCCCACAAAAAATCAATAAAACAGAGCAAATAACCAAGCAAGACCAAAACGCCACCCCAAGCGAACAAACTCCAACCCAGCCAACAAGCCAAGCACCCACACAAGATAAAAACCAAGATGAAATTTTTGCTAAAATCGGTCAGCTAATAGCCCAATACGCCATCAAAAGATACCCAAACGATGCCAAAAAACGCCGCCAACAAGGCCTAAGTATCATACAATTTAGCTACAAAAAAAATGGCATTGTAGATAATATAAAAGTAATCTCTGGCAAATATGATAGCCTAAATAACGCCGTAATCAAAGCCATAGAAAAAACAAAACATAAATTCCCAAAAATCAACGCCGATGTTGTCTTTGAAGTGCCAGTAAGGTTTGAATTAAAATAAAATTTGCGCGCGTAAATTTTAAAATTTATGCGCGTAAATTTTAAAATTTGCCACTTTTGCGCTTTCAAAATTTTAACTTAAAATTTATGCGCTTTTAAAATTTTGAAATTTGCGCGCAAAAATCATTAAAAATCTTGGCCGACTTTAAATAATCTAACATATCTTCCACCCACTTTTTTAAATAATTTTTTATTAACCCAGCCATCTACAACCTCGTAAAAATATTTCTTACTTATGCCTAAATACTCGCACGCATATTCAATGTATTTGTCCGCGCATAAGCCATCGTATTTTTCTACCATTTTAATGCCTTCTTCGCGGCTCATTCGACCTTCTCTTATATCAAAAACAACATCATCATGCGCTCTCCCAAAGCCATTTTTAAGATATTTAAGCATTTCATTAGCAATCATCAAATCATCATCAACAGACGAAAATATCCTATAACGCCCAATATCTTCTGGCTTATCATCATATCTGCCACGCATTCCCCTTGCTATGGAGTAATCCGCATTATAAACGGGCGAATATTCTTTTATGTAATATTGTAAAAATATAGCCCTAAGACCTTTGGCTTTAATTTCATCAAGGGACGGGAATTTATAAATATTTAATTTTGTCTTATCAATGCCATCAATCTCCCAAAGCTTGGCATCCATCATATCTTTATTGGTTTGTGTGTAGATGATATTAAACCAATTATCATCTGGTTTAGCATTATTAGTTCCCCAAACCAAATCCCCATTTTCTCCCATTACAATAAGCGGGATATTAAAATTTAGAGCTGTTTTAGTGAGCATAGAAAAGCACATTTGCTCCAAAGGCTTACAAATATGGCCGTATTTTTCAAATGAATAAAGGGCTAATTTTTTGCCAATTAAAGGATCAGCCCAAAATTGTAATAAATCATAGCCCATATTTCTTAAATTATGTATATTATGCTCGCCGTTTTTGCTGATTGGCTGGCAAAGAACATTTATTAATAAAACATTAGCGTTATAATTTTCTTTAATATAACCAGCCAAAAAAGTCGAATCTTTCCCGCCACTTACGCCAATACAGCAATCATACATACTGCCATTATCCTTTGCTTTTTGCTTGGCGGTTTTTATAATCAAATCAAGCTCTTTTTTTCTTTGATCCCAGTTGATTGTTTTTAAGCTATCATAATACCTACACCCGCCACATATGCCCTGCTCGTCTAATTCCATGCCATATCTTGTATCCATAGACATACAACGCTTACAATATTTCATCAATTCTCCTTTATTAAAGCGTATTGTATAACATCGTTATATTTGCCGTTTTTGTATTGAGCGTCTTTAAAAACACCTTCTTTTTGAAAGCCTAATTTCTCTCCAAGTCTTTGCATTCTAATGTTTTGTATGTGTGTGCCAAAGTAAATTCTATGTAAATTTAACTCATCAAAAGCTCTTTTTAAGAGTATTTGGCTTGCTTGTGTGGCATAGCCCTTGCCCCAGAATTTTTTTTCGCCAAACAAAAAGGCTATTTCGGCGCTGTTGTTTTGATAGTTTATGTTTTGTAATGAAATGTTGCCAATATGTGTTTTATCCAAATAAACAGCATACACTTCGCATTTAGGGTTATTTTGGACGGAATTTATATACTCCACAGCCATTTGCTTTGTGTAAATGCTCTCGCCGTGGCTGTTAAACTCACACACTTCTTTGTCATTAAGCCAGCCTACATACGCATCGCTTAAATCATCTAATGACAGCGGTTTGAGCTGTAAATTTTCACTTTTTAAAAGCATTATATCTTTCCTTTGTAGTTTTTTAAATCGTCTAAATTTTGTGCCACCTTAATAAAAGCGTTAATTACATCATCTAAATCTTTTTTACTCATTCCCGGGCGCATATATTCGTGGGTTATCAAGGTATTGTGATACAAATCCTCCACAACAGGGCAAATACCTTGTGAGTAATCATAAACTCTTTTGTTTTCTTTTTGCGCATAAGTCCAAGGAAAGCCTTTTAAGCCATAAGCGATTTTGTTTTGAAACAACGGGGACAAATAAAGCGGTTTGAGATAGCCGCACCCGATTTTTATGCCCTCTGCTTCTCTTAATTCTATTGGCATAAGCTCAGCACAAAGGGCTTTAACGAAAATATCTCTATGCACGCCTGCCTTGTCTTTGTCAAATAAAAAAGTATGCGCATAATACGAATGCTCTGCGCCGTCTCTAAGCTTTTGCATGGCCAAAAAAGGAAGTTCTTTTAAATTTTGCTCCAAATAAGCAATATTTTGCCTTCTTTCAAACACTAAATTTTCAAGCTTGCCAAGTTGTTCATTAGCTATGGCGGCTTCGATTTCTGTCATACGAAAGTTAAATCCAAACATATTGCTTAAATTTTTATCGCCCTTTGCCTCGATAACAGCTTCTGCGTGATTTCTTATAAGTCTTAATCTATTTGCTAGCTCTTCATCATCAGTAACTAAAATGCCACCTTCGCCTGAATGAATGTGCTTGTGATAATTAAGCGAATAAATGCCAATATCGCCTAATGTGCCTGCAAATTTGCCATTTAGCTTGGCATAAGGGGCTTGCGCGCTGTCTTCTATGATTTTTAGATTGTGCTGCTTAGCTAATGCGTTGATAGCATCAGCATTGTAAGGCTGTCCAAAGATATTTACGACAATGATGGCTTTTGTTTTGTCGGTAATTTTTTGTGCTATGGAATTTACATCTAAACAAAAACAATCCTTTTCAACATCCGCAAAAACAGGGATAGCATTGTAAATAAGCGGAGCAGTAGCACTTGCGCTCATCGTATAAGGTGATACGATGATTTCATCAAATGGTTCAGTGCCAATAGCCCCAACCGCACAATAAAGCGCAGAAGTTGCTGAATTTACCGAAATGGCATATTTAGCACCAAAGAATTTAGCCCATTTTTCTTCTAGCTCTCTTACTTGTGGTCCGCCAAAAAAATCATCGTGCCAGCAACCTAAAAATTTTGAAAATATAGAAGTTTCAAAAACTTTCATCACCCTTTTTAATTCTTCTTCGCCTATGGGTTTGTAAGCGGGGAATTTGTCTTTTCTAACCTTTTGCCCGCCCAGTAATGCTAATTTTGACATAATCTATCCTCAATAAATTTAATAATATTTTCAGTAGCATTAAAATTTAAATCTACATTTTTATACACACAGCTATTAAATTTTAATGCCCTTTGTAATTCATTTTTTAGAGTAATTTCATCATTTATAAATGGCAAGATTTTTCTTTTTGTTAGAATAAATTTATTAGGATTTGTTTCGTATTTTTGGTAACTTAGCGCGCTTTTATTTACAATAATACTTTCAAGCAATACCATTGAAGTTATAGAAACGATTAAATCTGAAATTTTAATGGCTTGTAATGAGCTTATATTCTTAATTATAGTGCCCCCCCCCCTAGCGATTTTTTCAAACTTATCTAATTTTTCGCGCGGATGGGGTTTGATTAGCAATCTTGCATTATCGGGGATATGCTCTATTAAATCCTTTAAGCATTCTAAGCCGTAGTTATTTGTATGTGGCTCTGATGCCCATAAAATAAGCTTTTGCTTGCCTTTTAGCAAAGAAGTTCTAAGCCCACTTACATCAAGGGCATCAAAGCAATCTTTAATATACCTAAAATGCGGATTGCCTAATGGATACATAAGCTCTTTTGGCACGCCTTGTTTGCTTGCTTCATCTTTGGCGTAAGTATCCATTACTATGAGAAAATCTGGCAAATAATCAAGCTCATTATATCTTTTGTTTTTGGCTAATTCTTTGGTAGAATACTTGGTAAATCTATTATAATTCACCCAAAAATCAAGTATAGCTAGGCACAAAATGCCGTGCTTGTGAGCAGATTTTCTCAACTCTTTTTCTGTCATATCTTTTGCGCTTGTGCCTGTGATGATGAAATTTGGCTTGACATTTTTTATTAACTCATCTGTATTGCCCGCATACTCAGCGACATTTGGCAAAATAAAAAGCGCAGGACCCTTGCCATATATAAAACACTCAAAGCCTTTTGCCATCAAAGGCAAAATCAAAGGTTTAATGGCATTTGCACCGCCAGGATCATGTGCGAAAAACAAAATCTTACGCATATTTTATCGCCTTATATCCATCATCAAGCGTGCATAATAGCTTTTCATTGCCATTTAAAAAAGCTATTATGTTATCAACCGCATTTGCCATAGCAAAATCCAAATCAGTTTTATAACTTTTTTTGGGCGCAAGTGTTTTATAGCCTTTGAATTTATCATTATCTTTAACGCTATATATCTCAATCAAAAAGCCACTATCAAGCATTCTTATGCGTGCTTTTTCAAACAATAAATCAAGCTCAAAAATCGTGTAGTTGTTACAATCGCACCCATTTATCACTACTTTTTTGTTATCTTCAAAGGTTAAAATCACGCTCTTTGTCGCATCATCATCGTAAAAATCACAAAAGGCATTAAAAGTACTACTTTCTTTTATTTCACCAAGCAATAAATTGAGCAAATTTATAATATGTGAGCCATTATGTATAAAGCCTTTTGTATAAAAAGCACTGCCGCATTGATACTTGCCAAATTCATTATTTTTGATTTGATGGGCTAAATTTTGAAAGCTTTTTGAAAAGTTGCGAGAATAATTTACTAAAATAGGGATTTGAATCTGTTTTAAAATTTCAATCTCTTTTTTATCCTTACAAACAGGCTTTTCTAAAAAGATGATTTTGGGTTTTAGCAAGGTTGCCACCTTTGATGCCATTTGCGCGTGGTATTCATCTGGGACACAAATGCTTACTATATCGACATTTCGCGTTTCATTTAATGAGTAAAGGCATTTTGTGTTCCATTTTTTTGCCATAAACTGGGCTTTTTTCTCATCAATATCATAAAAGCCTAGTAAATCAATGCTTGAATTTTTTACATAAGCGTGCGCGTGAGTAAGGATATAATCATCATTTATATCATCAAATCCACCAGCAATTTGCCCAGCACCCACAATCAAAGCATTATACATTTTATTATCCTTGCTTTTAGCACAAAGCCAGCTAGTAATTTTGCATACGCTCTTTTGCCTTGATCCCAAGTAAAGATAAGCCCACGCGAATACTAAGCCCAACAAGAGCAAAAAGCTTTAAAAGTGCCTTTTCATCATCGCTGCCAAGGACTCTGTTTTCATTATAAAATTTATGAAAACTAGCTGAGAGCGCTTTTAAATAATCAGTAATTTTATGTAAGGCGCGCGAGTTTAGCGCATCATTTAAAATTTCATTTAAACAAAGTGCTTCATATGCTAGATCTTGTGCGTTTTGATCTAGCTTGCTAAGATCAGCAAATATCACATCATTTTGGCTGATATTTGCCTTAGCAAAAACTTGATTTATGCGCGCGTGAGCGTAATTTACATAAAAAATAGGGTTTGAGCTATCTTGCTTTTTAAGCGCGTCAATATCAAACTCCAAGGGACTAGTATTTGCCTTAGAAATAAAAATATATCTAAGCGCCTCAGCACCGATACTTGCTGATATTTCGCTCATCAAAATAGCCGTGCCACTGCGCTTACTGATCTTAAAAGCAGCCCCATCTTTTAATAAATTAACCATTTGCATTAAAATAACTTCAAGCTTATTTTCATCATAGCCTAAAAAATGTATGCCGGCTTTGATTCGCGCGATATAGCCGTGGTGATCCGCACCCCAAATGTTTATATAATGATCATAGTTTTTATGAAATTTATATTCATGGTAGATTATATCGCCAGCTAAATAAGTAGGACGCCCATCTTTACGCACGACCACGCGATCCTCGTCATCGCCTAGTTCGCTACTAGCTATCATTTGCGCCCCATCTTTTTCATACATTTTTGAGCTTTTACTAAGCAAGGCCATAACAGGCTCTAGGCGTGGATATAACGCCTTTTCACTAGCCCATTCATCAATGCTAATATTTACATCTTGTAAATCATTTTTAATAATTTCAAGCACTAAATCCTTGCCAAACTGGGCTAATTCAAGCACCCTATTTTCATCATAAAAAATTTCTTTTCCAAAATGCTCCAAAGCCTTTGGAATAATGATTTCATCGATATATTCGCCTCTATAATACTTACTAGGATACTCAATATTTTCATTAAAAAGCAATTCTTTTGCGCGCAAAGCAACGCTAATGCCAAGCAAATCTATTTGATTGCCAGCATCATTTATATAATACTCAGTATGAACATCATGCCCTAAATACCTAGCTATACGCGCTAAACTATCGCCATAAACAGCCCCGCGCACATGCCCTATATGTAATGGTCCTGTGGGGTTTGCGCTTATGTATTCTATATAATATTTTTCTTTTTTAGAGTTATTTTTGCTGGCAAAATTCTTATCCTCTTTTAAAGCAGATTTTGCAATCTCATCTAAAAATTTGGCACTAAGTTTAAAATTTACATACCCGCCAAGCGCGCTAACGCTGTAAAGTTCGCTATTTTCTAGCTTTTTAGCAAGATTTGTGGCAATGATATTTGGAGTTAATTTTTGCTCTTTTGCTAGGGCAAAAACAGGCATAGCATAATGAGCAAGGGCTTTATTTTTTGGCTTTTCAAGGCTTGGAGTAAAACCTAAAATAGGCGCAATTTGTGCTATTAAAGCATTTTTCATCACGCATTCGCCTCTGTGTTATTACCTTTGTTTTCTTGTTTTGGAGCGTTATTTGCTGTGATTTGCTCGCTATTATCATCTTCCATTTCTTTTTTAAAGCTTTTAATGCCTTTGCCTACGCCTTTTGCAAGCTCAGGTATTTTCTTAGCCCCAAAAAGCAAAACCACAATAGCCAAAACCACTAACCAATGCCCCATACTAAAACTTCCCATATCTATCCTTTATTATTCCAAATTTTTAAAAACTCATCAGCTTTGATATTCGAGCTTTTAAGACAAATTGATATAAAAATAGCCCTAAGCTCGTCATAAGCTTTATTTACATCATCGTTTATGATGATATAATCGTATTTATCTATATACTCCATTTCTTTGCTTGCATTTTTTAAACGCTCCTTAATGCTTTCTTGCGTTTCGCTGGCTCTATTTTTTAGCCTGTTTTCTAATTGTGTTGCGTTTTTTGTGGTTAAAAATACAGAGGTTATTTGCTTGGCGTATTTTTTTTGTGCCAAAAAATATCCTTGCACATCTATATCAAAAACGACTATTTTATCATCATTTAAGGCTTCTAAGACGGGCTTTAAACTAGTGCCATAATAATTACCATGCACCCTAGCCCACTCTAAAAATAAGCCATCTTTTATATCTTTTTCAAACTCTTCTAAGCTTATAAAATGATAATTTACCCCATCTTTTTCACCAGCTCTTGGCGAGCGCGTAGTAGATGAAATAGAAAAATACACATTACTAAACTCAGCAAACAAGCGCGATAGCACCGTGCTTTTACCACTACCACTAGGCCCTGATAGCAATAAAATTTGCCCTCGCACTACTTATCCTCAAAACTTATATTTATCTTAATATTTAAATCTTTTAAGGCTTCTTTGATTGTTGAGTTAGCTAATGTCGCGCCAAGAGTTTGGCTAAGTTTGGTGCTTAACTCATCTTTTGCCTCGTCTAAAACCCTTTCATTTGCGGCTTGTTGTGCTTGATTTGCTGCTCTTTCGTAAATATCTGCGGCTAGATCTAATTCTTTTTCATCAAGGTTCGTGGCTTTTTTAGATGCTTTGATTTTACTTGCAAAACTAGTAAGCTTAGACTGGCTTTTTTGCGCTACATCTTGCGTTGATTGATTTTCATCTTCTTTTAGCGCATTTGCTGGCACATTTTCATCTTCTTTTATAGCATTTTCATAGACATTAGCCACTTCATCAAGCTCGCTTATTTCATCTTTTATGCTTGGTTTTTGGCTTAAAATTTGCGCGCTTTCTTTTGGCAATTCATCATCTAAAATATTGCTTTGTGGATTAAAATTTATTACCTCATCAGTGCTAGATTTTTCATCCGCCTTGCTTATTTCATCATCTAAGCTTGGTTCTTGGCTTAAAATTTGCGGGCTTTCATTTATTGTTTCATTATCTAAGTTAGATTTTTCATCAGTTTTATTTACTTCATCATCTAAATTAGATTTTTCATCAATTAAGCTAGTATCTTGTAAAGCAAAATTCATATCTTTATTTGCATTAACATCAAGCTCGCTTATTTCATCTTTTATGCTTGGTTCTTGGCTTAAAATTTGCGGGCTTTCTTTTGGCAATTCATCATCTAAAATATTGCTTTGTGAATTAAAATTTATTGCCTCATCAGCACTAGATTTTGCTTCACGCTTGTTTATTTCATCATCTAGGCTTGGTTCTTGACTTAAAATTTGCGCACTTTCTTTTATTTCATCTTTTGGCTTAAATCTTAACTCTCTTTTAATTTTAAGTAACTCTAATTCTTCTGAATCATCTGGATGAACCTCTAACATTTTAGGCTCAACTTCTAATGCTGGCCTTTTGAGCGCAGGCTGTATATCATCGTCAAACCTTAATCTTATCACCTTGCGCTGTGGCTCAGACTTTGTTATTTCAGGCTCTGCTATTTTTGGCTCAGGCTCTATTACTTTTGGTTCTGGTTCGATTATTTCAGTTTTAGGCTCTGTTATTTCTGGCTCTGTGATAGCAGGCTCAGGCTCGATTATTTCAGTTTTAGGATCTGTTATTTCAGGCTCATGCTCTGCTACTTCTGGCTCTGCTACTTTTGGTTCAGGTTCTGTTACTTCTGGCTCTGCGACTTTTGGTTCAGGTTCTGTTACTTCTGGCTCTGTGATAGCAGGCTCAGGCTCGATTATTTCAGGCACAGGCTCTGTTATTTCAGGCTCAGGTATGCTCTCACCTAATGCGCTAGCTAAATCTCTTTCTTTAAGTTCTAAAAATTCATCATCCAATAAAGCCAAATCTAATTGATTATTTGCTTGCTCTTTACTTTTTGTGTTAGCTTTTAAAATTTCATCTTTTTTCTCATCTGCATTTTCATCGATGATTTTAAAATCCATATTATCCTGCGTGGTTTCATCTTTTTTTAGATTTTCATCAACGCTAAATTTTAAATTTTCATTTGCTTTTTTATTTAAAATTTCATCTTTTTTCTCATCTGCATTTTCATCGATAATTTTAAAATCTGCGCCATTTTCTAAAACTTCACCTTTTAACATTTCATCATCACTAGATTTTAAAATTTCATCTTTTTTCTTATCTGCATTTTCATCGATGATTTTAAAATCTGCGCTATTTTCTAAAACTTCACCTTTTAAAATTTCATCATCGCTGGAATTTAAAATTTCATCTTTTTCGGGTTCATTTTGATTATTAAACATCGAATTACCAAACATTTGATATTGTCCTTGATCGCTTATTGATTCAGTTAAATCTTGCTCTTGCGTGCTCGGCGCATCGGCTTTTGCTTCGTCTTGCCCAGCTTCATCTATTTTGCTTAGTTGCTCGCTAGTATCATCATTTAAGCTAATATTTAATTCATCTGCCGTATTTATATCGCTTTTTTGTGCTGTATCATCGCTAAATTTTATATCATCTTTTACGCTTTCATTTTGCGGTGTTTGGTTCAAATTTAGCTCTTCATCGCTAATTGCGCCATTAAATTTTAAGTTTTCATTATCAAAGCTATTTAAATCAGCCTTAGCATTTTGGTTGTTTTGATCGGTAAAATCATCATTTGCGCTGTCAAAATCTAGCTTGCTAGATGTGCTTTGATCGCTTTGGCTTGATGCTTGGTTGTTGATATTATCTGCTTGTTTATTCTCGCTTAAATTATCAATTTCATCGACCATCAAACTCAATTCATTTAATTCTTTTTCTTTTAATACATCACTGCTTGATTCTTCATTTTTGCTTGAATCCTCATCGCTTAGGTTTAAAATTTCATCGCTTAAGCCTTGATTAGAAGGCGCTTGCGTTGGCGTATCATCAAGGGTTAAACTATCGCTTAAAGTTAGGGATTTTTCATTTTTATTCAAATCTTCATTAGAAAAATTGAGCGTATTTTGCTTAGGCTTATCATCTAGTTTAATCTCGTCCATATCGTCTAAGTCTGGTATGATAGCCTCTTGATTTTGTGTATTTTTATCCATCAGGCTAAACTCATCAAAATTAGAATCGCTTGCTTTATTGCTAATATCAGCAAAATTATCTTTTGATAAATCTTTTGGTTTTTCTTGTGTGGTTTTAATGCTTGTTTTATTTGTGATTTTTTGGATACATTCTACAAAATCAGTCGGTAAAAACGGCTTTTCAAGCATATTCTTACCAACCTTTTTTTCAAAATTTCTAGGCACCAAAAACAAAAGTTCTTTACCATAAGGCGTATAATCTGTATTTGGGTCTATTAACTCACTATCGCAAATAAAAATATCAGCGCATTTGCCAGATATTTGCGTAATACTAGCTATTTCTTCTAGTTCATAGCCCATTTTTTCTAAGCTTAATTTCGCCAAGCGCGATACAACCGGGTTGTGATTTAGCAAAAATACTTTCATATAAAATCCTCTAAGTCCTACAAAAATTTTGGCATTTTAGCGAGTTTAGCTTAAAAAAACAAAAAAGGCAAATCATTCATTACTGCTGTAATTAAGATAGTAAAAAGCTTGATAATGGCCGAAAGAATCGCTATTAACACAGCAAAGGCTACGGCAATTTTAATAGGAAAACCAACAACTAATAAATTAAATTGTGGCATAGTTTTCATTAACATTCCAAAAATAAAATCAGCCATCAGCGACACAGCAAGTATAGGAAAAGCCAAAATAAAGCCAAACAAAAACATATTCACCACGCTTTTGGCGATGTAGCGAAGTAAATTTTGACTAGGATAAAACGACCCAAGTGGCATAATTTGCGCGCTTTTTGCCAAAAACTGCAAAATCAAATGATGTCCATCAAACAATAAAAATGCCGTCAAAGCCATTAGCGTAAGAGTATTTGAAATCAGCGGAGTAGAAACGCCAGATTGTGGATCTACCACGGTTGCCATAGAAAAGCCCATAATCATAGAAATTTGCTCGCCAGCCAAACTAAGCGAAGCAAAAACTATATTCAAAAGCACGCCAGCGCACAGCCCAAATAACAATTCAGCTATGCTTTCAAGCACTAAATATTCAACGCTTAGCCCGCTTAATTCAACCCTTGGCGTCATCGGCAGCAAAAACATAGCCAAAATCAACGCTAATGAGCTTTTAACGACCACAGGGATTTGCATATTGCTAAAAAACGGAAAAAACACCATCAACGCGCCCGTTCGCACAAGCAATAAAAAAAAAGTTACAACATTACCTTGGGTTAAGTATTCTATAAATTCCATTTTTGCGATTTAAAATTTTATTGATATGGGCGAAATCTTAGCTTAAAAAACTTAAAATTTACTGCTTACACGCTTAAAATTTTAAAATTTTCTAATAAATTTTATAAATTTTGATGAATTAAATTTTAAAATTTTGAATGATAACAAGCATTGTGCGGTGGTTTTTAGCTAAATTAATCTAGCATTAAATAAAAAATTTTATTAAAAGCAAAACTTCAATTTAACTAAAAACACGCACAAAATAAAATATTTAGCGCAAATTTTATTTAACTAGCGCTAATTTTCTTCTCATATATGCGATTTTGCTTTGTAGAGGCAAGTGTTTAGGGCAGTTATCCTCGCATCCTAGCAAACTCATACAGCCAAACACGCCATTATCATCGCCTACAAGCTCGTAAAAATCCTCATCGCTTCTATCATCAAGCGGATCTACTTTAAACCTAGCCACGCGGTTTAAGCCCACAGCACCGATAAAATCAGGCCTCATAAGTGCTGTACCACAGCTTGCTACACAAATTCCACACTCAATACATCTATCAAGTTCAAATGTTTCTTGTGCTGCATCAGGATCTACTTTTTCTTCTAGCTTGCTAATATCTGTGGCGGTATTTGAATGAATCCAGCTCTCTACCCTTTTGCTCATTGCGTTCATCCAATTACCAGTATCTACGCTCAAATCCTTTAAAAGCTTAAACGCAGGCAATGGCATAAGCTCAATCACGCCACTTTCATAGTCTTTTGTAAGGGTTCTACACGCAAGCTGAGGACGACCATTTACTACCATACCGCAACTCCCGCAAATCCCAGCACGGCACACAAAATCAAAACTAAGCCCCGGATCAAATTTTTCTCTAATTTGATTAAGCGCGATAAAAAGCGTCATACCATCGGTTTCTTCTAATTCATACTCGGCAAAATGTGGTTTGCTGATTTTGCTTAATGGATTGTATTTAAATGCTCTGATTTTTATTTTTCTACTCATAGCCAATTCCTGCTCTTTCATTTAATGCTTTATATTTTGGTTGAAGTTCATAATGCATTAGGGCATCTTGAATTTCATGTCTTGATTTACCTTCGGCTTCTAATTTTGCTCTTAGGTTATCTACTTCTTCTTGCCTTTTTGCTGAAAGTGGATTTTCTATTATATTGCCCTTAGCACCGTATCCGCGGAATGCTGGCGGGATTTCCATTTTCATTATATCAAGCTCTTCATATTCTATTATAGGCTTGGTATCGCCTTCTTTCCAGCTTGTTAGCGTGCGCTTACACCAATTTAAATCATCGCGTTTTGGATAATCCTCTCTATAATGCGCCCCGCGACTTTCTGTGCGTAAATAAGCACCCCAGGCTATACATAAAGCAATTTTTAGCATTTTTGGCACGCGGTAAGCTTCTTCAAGCTCTGGGTTGCCATAAAGCTCTTTATTTTGCAATTTGACATTTGTGCTTTCTTTATATAACTCTTCAAGCTCATCTACTGCTTTTTTAAGTCCTTCGCCTGTGCGGAAAATCGCCACATGCTCCCACATAATATCTTTCATTTTATTTTTAATTTCAAAAACATTATATTTACCATCTTTATTTAATAAGCTTTGTAGATAATCTTGCTCTTGGTTGATGAATTTTTCTATGGTTACGGTTTGGATATCGACTTGTTCGCTAGCGCAAAATTGAGCAAAATAATCCCCCACGATCATACCAGCTACTACCGTTTCAGCCACAGAATTACCACCCAAGCGGTTAAAGCCATGCATATCCCAGCACGCAGCCTCACCAGCTACAAATAAGCCTTTTAGTGTAGGGCTTTCACCTGTTGGCTTAGTGCGAATTCCGCCCATAGAATAATGCTGCATAGGTAGCACAGGCGCCCAGCCTTTTGAGCCTTCATCAGCAGGATCGATGCCGTTGAAAATTTTGCAAATTTCTTGCACATCACGCAAGTTTTTTTCTATATGTTCGCGTCCTAAAATACTAATATCTAGCCATACATGCTCGCCATAAGGACTTTTTACACCCTTACCTTTTCTAATATGCTCCATCATTCTACGGCTTACGACATCGCGGCTTGCAAGCTCTTTTTTCTCTGGCTCATAATCAGGCATAAAGCGATAGCCATCAACATCGCGCAAAATTCCGCCATCCCCACGACAACCCTCAGTTAGCAAAATGCCACTTGGCACGATAGGGGTTGGGTGAAACTGCACCGCTTCCATATTTCCTAGTTTTGCTATGCCAGTTTCTAGCGCAATAGCAGCACCGATACCCTCGCAAATTACAGCGTTTGTAGTGTGCTTATAAACTCTACCATAGCCACCTGTTGCAATTAAAGTGCCTTTTGCTACATAAGCTGTTAATTCGCCAGTTACTAAATCGCGCACCACAGCACCATAACAACGATTATTTTCGTGTATTAAAGCTATGGCTTCTTTGCGGTCGTTAATTTCTACATTGCGTTTTAAAGCCTCATTTGCTACACCAAAAAGCATAGTATGGCCAGTAGCATCAGCTGTATAACAAGTGCGCCATTTTTTTGTACCACCAAAATCACGGCTGTGGATAAGCCCATGAACTTCATCTTTTTCTTCTATGGTGGTTTTTTGTGCGTTTATGATAGCACTTCTTTTGCCTTTTGTAATGCGTGTCCAAGGCACGCCCCAGCTAGCTAGCTCGCGTATAGCCTTTGGTGCTGTTTGAGCAAACATTCTAGCTACTTCTTGATCACAGCCCCAATCGCTACCCTTGACAGTATCCATAAAATGCACATCTTCATTATCGCCTTCGCTCATTTTTGAATTACCTAGGCTTGCTTGCATACCGCCTTGTGCGGCAGCTGAGTGGCTTCTTTTAACAGGACAAAGGCTTAAAACCACGGTGCTAAGCCCAGCCTCACCAGCTGCAACAGCTGCTCTAAGTCCAGCCAAACCGCCACCTATTACTAATGCGTCATAATATTTTACATTCATACTCTTACTCCGTCATTATTTATATGTAAAATTTGGGCTTTTTCCCAGTTACCGGTTGAGTAATTGTGATAGCCGATTTTTAAAAATGCTGCCAAGCTAGCTAAGCCTAAAACTATAAACACGGCACTTACTACCCATTTTGCTGTTTTTAGTTTTTTGCGGCTTGCTTTGGCATCTTTGCCCTCAAACCAGCCCCATTTCACACAAAGCCTATATAAACCAATACTACCATGAAGCTCAACACTAAGAAGTAAAACCAAATAAAACAACCACATAAAATGGTTAAAAACCCTTTGAGAGCTTAAATCTGCGCTTATTTTATCGCCATTTGTAATGATGATGATTAAGTGAGCTGAACCTAAGAAAAACATTATAAATCCAGTACAAGCTTGTATCCACCAAAGCGTGGTGTCTTCGTGCTTCATTCTGCTTGCGTGAGCGCGATAAATTTGCCATTGTCTGAAATTTATAGGCATTTTTCTCATACCCAAAGCTGCGTGTATAAAAAACACAATCAAAACACAGGCTGCTAAAAAGCTAGTAATGTAGCTCATCATCGGTGAATCTGCGATAAATCTTAGCTCCAATAAATGCACAATATAATCAAATGCATCCTTACTAATTAAAATCGTAGCGACAAAACACATATGAAGCCACATAAATAGCCCAAGAAACAGCCCTGTGCCACTTTGAATAAGGTCGAGTTTGGCAGGGATTCTGCTTTTTCTACCATCATCGCCTATGCCAAGAAACCCTTCAATTTGCTTATTCATAAGCTCTCCTTTGTAAGATTTGAAAATGGCCGGCATTATACTACATCTAACTTTATGCCAACATTAAAATTTTAAGCAACAAAAATTAAATAATTATATAATTAGCTTATTATTATTTCATAAATTTTAAAATTTTAAAATTTGCTGGATTATTTGAGTTTTGCGCCCTTAATTCTTAACCACACAAACAGCCAAATACCAAAAGCAAACATAATAATTGAAAGAATTTGCCCCATACTTAATCCAAATGCTACAAAACCAATATTTGCATCAGGCTCTCTAAAATACTCGCACGCAAAACGAGCGATAGTGTAAAGCACGGCATAAATTGCTATCAATTCACCATCGAATTTTTTATATTTTTTATATAAAAGCAATAAAATAAAAAGCACAAGCCCTTCTAAAATCGCTTCATAAAGCTGGCTAGGATGGCGCGCTATGCCATCTACAAATATCGCCCACGGCGTGCTTTGAATGTTTGTGATGCGCCCGATTAGTTCTTGATTTAAAAAATTGCCAACGCGCCCAAAAAAATAGCCAAGCGGCACGCTAATGGCGCATAAATCCAAATATAGCATAAGATTTTGTTTGTATTTTTTAGCAAAGCATAAAGTAGCGATTATAAAGCCAACAACTGCGCCGTGATAACTCATACCACGAATTCCCACAAACTCGCCATTTATATTAAAAGGATTAAAAATTTGCCAAGGATGCGTTAAATAATAGCTAGTATTATCATCGTAAATAATAATATACCCAAGCCTAGCGCCTAAAATTACTCCAATTTCTACCCAAATAAAAAAATTATCAAGCATATTAGAGCTTATGGCTAGGTTGCCACGGCGAACAAAATACTTTGCCACGCCAAGAGCTACTAAAAGCGCAAGCACATAACAAAGCCCATACCAATGCACCTTTAAACCAAACAATGAAAAAGCCACAGGATCAAAATGCGAATATATATTGTTCCAAAAATTCATAAGCTACTCTTTTAACATTTTGATAAAGCGCAATTAAAATTTCATCTTTTTTAGGCTTAAAAATACTTATTTTTGTAAATCCTCATACATTTTTTCCATAGTTTGAGCATCATTTGTGCTTGCTTCATCATTTAAAAATGAAGTATCTTGCTCGATTGAGTTTATTGTTATTTTATCTTTTGTCATACTAAAAGTTGCCATGTAGCCATCGCCAGATGCTTTTAACATACCG
>SPMW01000012.1 GCA_009827235.1 Candidatus Campylobacter infans
AAAAACTAACCGCCACACCGATAAAAAAAGCAATAGGCGCTGTAAATAATAAAATTTGCGGTAATAAATAGCTATAAAGTCTAAAAAGTTCGCCAAGGCTAATCTCAATATAGCTAGTAATGCGCGCAATTTGTATAAAAAATACAATCGAAACTACCAAAAAAAGTGTGGCAAATAATGAAATAAAAGAGTTTAAGAAGCTATAAAAAAAGTATTGATTAACCCTAGAAATCATCATAAATCCCAAATAAAATCGCCGATTATAGCTAAAATATATTAAAATTTATTCAAAATTTTGCTTAAAATTTTATTCAAAAAACGCCGTGATATTTACATTTAACGCCTTAGAGTTATGCTTGAAATTTATTTTGCTTAATTATAAAAGGCTTTTTAAATAAACTTTAATGCAACGCTAGTTAAAATTTTACTTCATTTTAAAATTTTAAAATTTCACAAAACAAAAGAGCAAAAATGAAAAAACTTATTTTTGTGGCATTGAGTTTAGTTGCTGGGCTTTTGGCTAGTGATTATATTGATGGATTAAACGCATATAAAGCAAATGATTATAAAAAAGCAAAAGAGCTTTTTGAAAAAGCCTGCGATAGCAAAAATGCTAGGGCTTGCTTTAATCTTGGCTTTTTATACTCAAAAGGAAAAGGCGTAAGCCAAGACGATCAAAAAGCTAGCAAATTATGGCAAAAAGCCTGCGATGATAAAGACGCTAAGGCTTGCCTTAATCTTGGGCTTTTATACGCAAAAGGTCAAGGCGTAGAGCAAAATTATCAAAAAGCTAGCAAATTATGGCAAAAAGCCTGCGATTATAAAGAAATTATTGGCTGTGCTAATCTTGGCAATTGCTATATCATTGGTCAAGGCGTAGAGCAAAATTATCAAAAAGCTAGGGAGTTTTTACAAAAAGCCTGCGATGGCAACGATGCTTTGGCTTGCTATAATCTTGGACTTTTATATAAAAAAGGCCAAGGCGTAAAACAAAACTCACAACAAGCTAAAACATTATTTAACAAAGCTTGTTATTTTGGCTTTCAAAATGCTTGTGAGTATTATTAAGCATAAAATATTAGATTAAATTTTAGTGTAATTTAAAATTTTAATAAAAGGATAAAAAATGAAAAAATTCATTTTTGGGGTGTTAGTTTTAGCTACTGGGCTTTTGGCTAGTGATTATGTTGATGGAATAAACGCATATAAAGCAAAAGATTACCAAAAAGCAAAAGAGCTTTTTGAAAAAGCCTGCGATAATAAAGACATTAGATCTTGCGGACTTCTTGGGGGAATGTATTATGAAGGAGAGGGCATAAAGCAAGATTATCAAAAAGCAATACAACTCCACGAAAAAGCCTGCGATGGCGGAAATGTCTTTTCTTGCGTTGATCTTGGTGTTATATATATAAATGGCCAAGGCGTAAAAAAAGATTATCAAAAAGCAAGAGAGTATTACCAAAAAGCCTGCGATGGCAAAGAAGCTAAGGGTTGTTATTATCTTGGAGCTATGTATGCTAACGCATTAGGCATAAGCCAAGATTTAGCAATGGCCAAAAAATATTTTAGCAAGGCTTGCGATTTAGACTTTAAAGAAGGCTGCGAGCTTAGCAAACAGCTAAACCAAACTAGTGATTTTAATGAGGGAATAAAAGCATATAACGCAAAAAATTATGAAAAAGCAAAAGAGCTATGGCAAAAAGCCTGCGATGGCAAAAATGCTAGGGCTTGCTTTAATCTTGGTATGTTTTATAATGAAGGTCAAGGCATAACACAAGATTATCAAAAAGCAAGAGAGTATTACCAAAAAGCTTGCGATGGCGGAGTTGCTGGGGCTTGCACGAATATCGGGCTTTTATACAATAACGAACAAGGCGTAAAAAAAGATTATCAAAAAGCAAAAGAGTTTTTTGAAAAAGGCTGCGATGGCGGGGACGCCCTGGGTTGTATTGATGTAGGGATTTTATATAGAGATGGCCTTGGCCTTGGCCAAGATTTAGCAATGGCCAAAAAATATTTTAGCAAGGCTTGCGATTTAGGCGCTCAAAATGCTTGCGAGGCTTACAAAACCCTAAATCAATAAGCTAAATTAAAATTTTAATAATAACTAAGCAAATGGGCGCAAGTTCTCATTTGCCCTGCTCTACATTTGAAATTTTAAACCCACAACGCTAAAAATTATCAGCCCCAAATACGCAAGCTTTTTAAAGCTCATTTTTTCGCCTTGAAAAAGCCCTAAAAGCACGGCACCAACGCAACCAATCCCAGTCCAAATAGCATAAGCGCTACTCATTGAAAACTCACTCATACTAAAACGCAAAAGCAATAAAGAAAAGCCAAAAGTAGCGACCATACCGCTAAAAGTAGCGATTTTGAGTTTAAAATTTTGCGCGCTATTAAATCGCCCCATAAAATAAACCCCAGCCACTTCGCTAAATCCAGCAATTATTAAAGCCAAAAATGTCATTTTTGCGCGCCTTTTATGCCTATTACGCCAATTAAAAGCGTAAAAATAAAAAACACCCTAGCAAATGCTAAATCTTGCCCATCTTTATAAAGCAAGGCTAAATCCAAAAGCACAACCAAAAGTGTAGTAAAGCCCACAAAAACGACATAAGCCACACTTGTAGGCAAATACTTAAACGCCTTAGTTAAAACTATAAAATTTGCGCATATCGCGCCTATGGTTAGCGCGTAAGCAAGCGTGCTTTGAGCATATTTTAACCCATAAAGCCAAGTCAAATCCAAAAGGCTAGCTATAAAAACTATCAAAAAGCCCTTATTTTCTTTACTCAAAACCATAAATTCGCCTAATCATTAAAATTTAATGCTTTTTTAATGGCAAAAACTTCATTCAAACTTGCTTCAAGTTGCTCTAAGTTTAGCATATTTGCCCCATCGCTTAGTGCCTGGCTTGGATTTATATGCGTTTCATAAAAAAACCCATCTACCCCAGCAGCTGCCGCAGCTCTTGCTAAAAGTGGCACAAAATGCGCTTGACCGCTACTTACGGCATTTTGGCCAGCTGGCATTTGCACGCTGTGAGTTGCATCAAAAATCACTGGCGCAAACTCCCGCATAATCGCAAGTGAGCGCATATCAACCACTAAATTCGAATATCCAAAACTAGCACCACGCTCGCATAAAAACACGCCATTTTGCGCGCTTAGCTCTTTATTTGGCTCAGTCTTTACGCCCCTGGTTTCAAGCACCTTTTTTACGCTGTGCTTCATGGCTTGCGGAGCTAAAAATTGCCCTTTTTTTATATTGATTTTTGCCTTTGTTTTAGCAGCTGATACTAGCAAATCTGTTTGACGGCATAAAAATGCTGGGATTTGTAAAATATCTGCTACGCTAGCAACCACCGCTGCTTGATGGCTTTCGTGTATATCGGTTAAAATTTTATAAGCAAATTCCTTTTTTACCTCACTTAAAATTTTAAGTCCCTCATCTATGCCCAAACCGCGAAAACTCGAAATACTCGTGCGATTAGCCTTATCAAAACTAGCCTTAAAATAAAACTCCACGCTAGGCATTTTAGAATATTTTTCTAGGCGCGATGCCGTTTGCATAATGTTTTCCCTGCTTTCAATCACGCAAGGTCCAGCAATTAAAATCATAAAAATCCTTTCAAATTTAATTTAAAATTTCAAATCCTAAACTTACAAAACTCAGCCAAAAAACATTCATCGCATTTTGGTTTTACCGCCTTACAAGTGTATCTACCAAACATTATCAAGGCTTGATGAAGCTTATTTAAATTATCCTTAAAAAGCGCGCAAAGCTCTTTATCTACAAGCTCTGGGCTAGCTGCCTGGCTTAAATCAAGGCGTTTTGCTACGCGAAAAACATGCGTATCAACTGCCATCACATTAGCACCACAAGCTTCAATCATCACCACATGCGCCGTTTTTAGCCCAACACCAGCTAGCGTTTTTAGCTCGTTCTCATTTAGCGGGATTTGCCCATTATAACGCTCACACACGGCTTTTGCCATTTTTATTAAATTTTGAGCTTTGTTGTTATAAAACGAGCAGCTTTGAATTAACATTTTTAGGCTTGTAAGGTTTGCGCTTGCTAGTTTTTGGATATTTGGGTATGCTTGAAAAAGTGCTGGGGTGATGATATTTACGCGCTTATCGGTACATTGTGCTGAGAGCATTACACACACTAATAGCTCATAATTATTCGCAAATTTTAATTCACTTCTAGCATCACTATAACGCGCTAATAAACGCTCTTTAATGATTTTTACATTTTTCTTGCTTTGCATTTTTGTCCTTAGATGATGTTTTGGCCGTATTTTAAACGGAGTTTATTTAAGCTAGAATCAAGCGCTTTTCTTTTTATATTAGCTTGCTCTACAAATAAATTTTGATTTAAGCCAAAATGACTTGCGCCCACGCTCAAATAATCCACGCTTAGCCCCGCGCCACAATCATTTTGACTAAAAAGCTCTAAAATGCTTGCTTGGATTAGCCAGCTAGTTGCTTGCTCGGCCAAATTTTGAGTAAAGCTTTTTAGGCCAAGGCCTTTATATCGTATTTTAAGCTCTATTTGTAAGGGATTTAAATCTTTTTTAAATAGCTCAAAACTTAAATGCTTGCATAAAATTTTTAAGCGTCTTTTAAGCTCTACTCTATCATTTTGAGCCTTAAAACTTCGCGCCACGCATAGGCTTTTTTGCTCTTTTTGCTTATTTATTTTGCCTAGATTTTCGCCGCTAATTTGAGCATAAAGCTTCATGCCATTTTTGCCTAATTTCATAAAATGCGCCCTAGCTTGTAAGGCATCGCTTAAAGTATGAATACCGCGTGCTTTTAAGAAATTTTGATTACTTTTACCAATACCACAAAAACACGATATATCAATATCTCCAACCTCATCTAAACTCTCAATCATCATCACGCCTTTTGGCTTTGCTAAATCTGTGGCTAATTTAGCATAATATTTGCTTTTGCTAAGCCCCAATGAACACGGCAAGCTCAATCTAAAAGCCACCTCATCTTGTAAATTTTTAGCAAATTTTAAAGCATTATTTTCAAGCCCGCTACCATTTAAATCCATAAAATACTCATCAATGCTGTATTTTTCTATCTCATTTGTGTAAGTATATAATAAATTATAAAGCGCATTTGAAAGCTTTTTATATAGCGCAAAATCCGTATTTATCGTAATTAAACCAGGGCAAAGATTTTTGCCAATATAAACAGGCATAGCACATTTTACCCCAAAAGCGCGCGCCTCATAATTAGCACTTAAAATAATCCCAGGCTTTAAAAAATCGCCAAAAATATCATAGCAATTACCGCTAATTACGGCCACTGGTTTATTTTTAAGGCTAGGATTTACACTAATAGCAGCAGAAACAAAAAAGCAATCCAAATCAATATGCAAAAACATAATTTCTCTTTTTTGGCGATTATAGCTTAAAAATTTTAAAATCTTTTAATAATTTGTGCTATAATCGGCGACCACATTTTACTTACAAAGGATAAAAATATGAAAAAATCAATCTTAGCTTTAAGTTTAGCAGCTAGTATTAGCTTAAATGCTGCTGTTGTAGCTGTGGTAAATGGCGAAAAAATAGATGATAGTATTTTTGGCAGTAGCGCAAGCCAAATTCAAAGCCTGCCAGCTGAGGCAAAAAAAGCTATGATAGATAGAGTAATCGTGCGCCAGTTATTGCTAGAAGAAGCTAAAAAAGCAAAGGTTCAAGATAGCCCTGAGTATAAATTAGCAGCAAAACAAGGCGAAGAAAATCTAGCCATTCAAGTATGGGAAAAACAACAATTTGACGCCATTAAAATAAGCGATAGCGAAGCAAAAGATTTTTACAATAAAAATAAAGATAAGACAATAATCCCAGCACAAGTTCGCGCTAAGCATATTTTAGTAGCTAGCAAAGCAGAAGCTGAGGCAATTTTAAAAGAATTAAAAGGCCTAAAAGGTGAAGCTTTAAATAAAAAATTTAGCGAACTTGCAAGCACTAAATCAATAGATAAAGCATCAGGCGCAAATGGCGGCGAGCTTGGCTTTTTCCCTAAAAGCCAAATGGTGCCAGAATTTGCCGATGCTGCCTTTGCTATGAAAAAAGGCGAAATTAGCAAAGCACCAGTTCAAACTAACTTTGGCTTTCATATAATCTTAAAAGAAGATGAGCGCGCACAAAGCACGCTTACTTTCAACCGCGTAAAAGACGATATAATCAACACCTTAAAAACTCAAAAATTACAAGTTCAAATGCAAAAAAAAGTAGAAGATCTACGCAAAAACGCCAAAATAGAGTATAAATAATGGGTGCGTTAAGTTTAGTCCCTGCTGGCGTGCTAACAGGCACGCAAGCAAACGCAATCTACGAATACGCAAAAGAAGAAGGTTTTGCAATCCCAGCTGTTAATATAGTAGGCTCAAATAGCCTAAATGCCGTGCTAGAAACGGCTAAAAAGGTTAATTCGCCAGTGATCATTCAGCTAAGCAATGGCGGAGCTAGCTTTTATGCTGGCAAGGGCATCAATGGCACAAATGAAATAGGCATCGGCGATGCCATAGGCGCCATAGCAGCAGCACAGCACGCGCATTTGCTATCTGAGCATTATGGCGTGCCAGTTATTTTACACACAGATCACGCCGCAAAAAAGCTTTTGCCTTGGATTGATACGCTAATTCAAGCAAACAAAGACACAAGAAACAATATCGGCAAGCCACTTTTTAGCTCTCATATGCTAGATTTAAGCGAAGAAAGCTTAGACGAAAATCTAAAAACTTGCAAAAAATATCTTAAAATTTTAAGTTCTCTTGATATTTGCCTTGAAATTGAATTAGGCGTAACAGGCGGCGAAGAAGATGGCGTAGATAATACAAATATCGATAACGCCAAGCTTTACACCCAACCAGAAGATGTAGCAAAAGCATATAAAGAATTAGGCGAAATTAGCCCGCTATTTAGCATAGCTGCTAGCTTTGGCAATGTGCATGGGGTTTATAAGCCAGGCAATGTAATCTTACGCCCTGAAATTTTAAAAAATAGCCAAGAATACATAGTAAATAAATTTGCTACAAAATCCCATAAGCCTGTAAATTTTGTATTCCACGGCGGTAGCGGCTCAGATATTAGCGATATAAAAGCAGCTATCAATTACGGCGTGGTTAAGATGAATATAGACACAGACACGCAATGGGCTTTTTGGGACGGCGTTAGAGCGTATGAAGCTAGCAATCACGACTATCTACAAGCACAAATTGGCAATCCTAGTGGCGATGACAAACCAAACAAAAAATACTACGACCCTAGAAAATGGCTAAGAGCAGGCGAAGAAAACCTAAGCAAACGCCTTGAAATAGCCTTTGAAAATCTTAATTGCATAGGGCGAAACTAATTTATATCTTAATGCTAAAAGTTAAAATTTTAACTTTTGGCATAAGGCTATAAAATTTTGCGCAAAATTTTATTTACTAATTAAAATTTATTAGCAAGCGCAAAATATAAAGCCACTTTTGCTTTCATATATTTTAGCCCTTTGTAAGGGCATTTTAAGGTAACACAATGGATAAAAATCAATTTGATTTTGCTTTACCAGAAAGCGATAAAAGAAATAAAATCGCTGTTTATACAAAAATAATTATTTTGCCAGTGCTTGTTTATGTGGCGTATTTATTAAGTTATTTTGGATTTATAGAATTAAATATTGGCATAAATGCTATTATTTTAAGCACATTTATGCTTATTATTGCCTTGCTTTTTACAATTCACAGCGCAGAATATGGCTGTTTTGTTTTTGAATGTCAAAAAGATGATTTTAAAAAAGAGCTAAAATCTTTTATTTTAAAAAGTTTGCTAACCATAGGCAAAGATACTAAATCAAACGCAAATTTTGATGAGTTTATTAAGGATTATTCAAAATTTATCCGCAATGAAAATATAGCAAATGTCGGTGCTGGCGTGTTTTCACTGCTTGGGGTTTTGGGGACTTTTATTTGCATTGCTATATCGCTAGCCCCACTTGATGCTAGTTTTGATGAAAATGTGCTAGCTTTAATTACTAGCATTAGTTCTGCGTTTTATGTAGCAATTTATGGCACGATCTTAGCCCTTTGGTGGATATTTTTTGAACGCTTTGGAATAACAAGATTTAAAAAACTAGTAAATCGCCAAAAACTAGTTACAAAAAACTTTTTTTGGAGCAAAGAAGAATTACAAGAACGCTTTATGCAAGAAGGCATTTCTAGCTTTTCAAAAATTAGCACGATTTTTGGCTATGTAAGTAATAAAGAATTTTTTAGCCAATTAGATAAATTAGTAGAGCAAAAGTTTTTAAATTTTACAAATCTATTAGAAAACGAAGAAAACGCCATCACTCTCAGCAGCGAGCATATCAAGCAAACGCTATCTAGCCTATCAAAAAGCCAAAAAGAGCAAAAAGATATTTTGCGCGTCTATACTGATATTTTAAACGCTCTTAATACATTTAATAAAAATTTTGAAAGCATGCAAATAGGATTTGCTGATAATTACGCCAAGCTCCACACTCTAAGCGATGAAAAACTTACGCGTTTTGAGCGCGCGGTAAATACCTTGGTAACTAGCATTAATAACCAAGCCGGCCTAAATAACGAGCAAGCAAAATAAACCTAGGTAAAACAATGGGCAATAAAAATGAATATCCTAGCTTTTGGCTAAGTTATGCTAATGTAATTGGCGGATTGTTTTTTATAATCACTCTGATTTTAACTAGTATGCTCGCAAAATACAATATAATCGCGCAAGACTTAAACAAAAGCAAAGGCATTTTAGAAAATAAAATAAAAGATATAAACGAACTAAAACTAAAACTAAGTGAGCGCGAAATAGCCATAGATAAAACCCTAAGCACGCTACAAAACAGCAAAGACAAAAGCGTTGGCCTAGCATATTTGCAAAAAATTTTAAATAAAAGCCTTCAAAACGCCAGACAAAGCGTAGAAGAAATAAATAAAATCACAAATAACGAACAAAAAAAAGCAAATTTAAAACAGCAAGAACCAGCTCCAAAACCAAGCAAAAATCCAAACGCCCTAAGGCTAAAAATCATAGCTAAATTAAAAATTTTACTAAACAATCAAGCACAAATAAACACGCAAAACGGCACACTTTATTTAAACAGCGATTTAATCTTTGAAAAAAACGCCCAAATAAAACAAAGCGCAAAAGCTAATTTAGAGCAAATTTTAAGCTTGTATTTTGATGTGCTTTTAAGCGATGAAATTGCTCCACACATCAAGCACATCATCATCACAAGCCACACGGATCTAAAAAAATCATACACCGCAAACTTAAAATTAAGCCAAGCACAAGCCTTAGAATTACTGCTTTTTGCAAATTCTTTTTATAATGATGCGCTTTTGACTAAACTCAGCCTAGCCAGCGGGCGCGCAAATACAGAGCCATTTTATAAAAACGGCAAAATAGATGAAAATCTTTCAAGGCGAATTGAAATTTCTTTTATAGAAAATTTAAATCCATCAAATGCTAGCACAAAATAACCTACCAAAATTTCAAAAAATCCGTTTTAAAGAGCGTGATTTTTTCGTGCTTAGAGATGATTTGCTTGATAATGAAATTAACGGCAATAAGGCTAGAAAATTAGAATACTTTTTAAATGCTAATTTAAAAAATTTTAGCACGCTTTATAGCTATGGCAGCTCGCAAAGCAACGCTATGAGCGCGCTTAGCATTTTTGCAAAGAAAAAAGATTTAAAATTTATTTATCTAACAAAGCACCTTAGCCAATTTTTACAACAAAATCCTAGCGCAAATTACGCCATAGCCTTAGCAAATGGCGCACAAATCATAGCTAGAAGCGATTATAAAGAATATTTTTTTGCCTTAAAAAACTCCCAAAACCCAAAAACACTTTTTATCCCAGAGGGCATAGCCTGTAAATACGCAGAGCAAGGCTTTAAAACCCAAGCTGAGCAAATAAAAAATTTTATGCAAGAAAGTAGCATAAAATTTGATATATTTTTGCCAAGCGGGACTGGCACGGCTTGTGTATATTTAGCTAAGAATTTAGCACAATGTGATGTATTTACCACGCCTTGCGTGGGCGATGAAAATTATTTAAACAGCCAGATTCAAAGCTTAAACGCGCAAGCAAGAATTAAAATTTTAAAGCCAGCGCTTAAATGTTATTTTGGGGATTTGAGGCTTGAATTTTATAATATTTGGCGCGAATTAAAAGAACAAACCGGCATAGAATTTGAGCTAATTTATGATCCGCTTGGCTGGCTTACTATGCTAGAAAATTTAAAAAGCTTTAAAAATGAAATTTTATACATCCATCAAGGTGGCCTTAGCGGCTTACAATCACAAAAAGCAAGATATGAGCGAAAATTCAAGCATCTAACAATTAAAATTTAGCTCTTTAAGGATCAAAATGGCAAATTTATTAGTAGCAACAGCTGGGCATATAGATCATGGCAAAACCGCGCTAATTCAAGCATTAAACGGCTTTAATGGCGATAGCACCAAAGAAGAAAAAGAACGCGCTATTACTATTGATTTAAGTTTTTCTAACCTAAAAAATGGCGAGCAAAATATTTCATTTATTGATGTTCCAGGCCATGAGAATTTGCTTAAAACTATGATTAGCGGGGCATTTAGCATAGATGTTGGCTTAGTGGTGATCGCAGGTGATGATGGCTTAATGCCCCAAAGCATCGAGCATATTAAAGTGCTAAATTATTTGGGCATAAACTCACTAATTCTTGCTATTACAAAATGCGATTTAATCAGCCACGAGCGCGCCTTATTTGTGCTTAAAAGCGCACAAGAGTTTTTAAAAAATTACGAAAACTTAAATATTTTAAAAAGTTTTTTTATAAGCATTAAAGATGAAAAAAGCATTAAAGATCTTAAAAATTATCTTTTTACCCTAAAAGCCAAAGAGCGCGATATAAACGGCGTTTTACGCTATTATGTAGATAGAGCTTTTATCTTAAAAGGCATAGGCGTAATCGCAACTGGGAGCATAATTTCTGGCACATTAAAAAAGGGCGAGAAGCTTTTTAATTACGACAAGCAAAAAGAACTAAGCATAAAAAGCTTACAAACGCACGGGGTTTTAGTCCAAAATGCTTGTGCTTGCGAGCGTTTAGCACTAAATTTAAGCGGCTGCGAGCTTAAAGATATAACAAAAGGCGATTTTATCAGCAAAAAGGGCTATTTTAGGGCATTTAAAGAGCTTGATTGCGTGGTTTTTGGCCAAATTAAGCATAACGAAAATTTACTTTTTTGCATTGGCACAAAGCAAGTAAATGCTAAAATTTTAATTTTAAATGCTAGTTGCGATGAAACAAAACCTAACCCAAAAGATAAAGAAAACAAATTTTATGCCACGATAAAGCTTGAAAATGCCGTATTTGCGAGCTTTGATGAGCCTTTTATTTTGCTTAGTCTTGGGAGAGTAAGAGCTGGTGGCAGGGTGCTAAATCCTATTAGCGAACCCTTAAAAAAGAGCGTTAAAACCGAACTTTTACAAGCCTTGGAGGATAAAAATTTTCTAAAAGCCTTTGGCATTTTAAAAAGCGCGCATAAAAACGGATTTGGGCTAATTTCTAGCGAGCAAAGATTTAATCTTAGCCATGAAAATGCCCTAAATATCGCCAAAAAGCTGGGTAATGCGCTAATAGATGAAAACGCGCTTAATGTTTATGATATCAGCGCAAAAGAGCATATTAAAGCATATATTAAATTTTTATTACAAAAAAACGAATTTGCCATATTTTCAGCCACTTCAATAGCCCTAAAACTGCCTTGGGCTAGCGCGTTTTTAGCTCAGCTTTGCATTGATGAAATGAGTGAGTTTTTAAGCAAAAATGATGGAGTTTATACCAAAAAAGGCATTGATTTTAGCAAGCTTAAAAAACGCGTAGAAGATGAAATATTAAGCATTTTAGACAAGCAAGCCCTAATGCCACAAGCCCCTTATAATATTTATGATTATTTAGAAATTGACCGCACAAGTGGCGATAATGCTCTAAAAAAATTATGCGCTAAAAAAATAGTAATTAGGCTAGCTCATAATTTATTTATCAGCGCCAAGCACCTAAATAACGCGCTAGAAAAATTAAAAGAGCTAATTAAAACAGATGGTTTTGTAAATATCAACACAGCCAAAAAAGCCTTAAATTTAAGCAGAAAATACACAATAGCCTACCTTGAAGCCTTAGATAAAGATGAAAATATCACAAAAAACGGCACGGATAGAGTATTTAAAATTTAATCAGCAAAGAAAGAAATTTATGGGAATTTTTGATTTAGTGATTTTAGGTTTTGCCTTGGCGATGGATGCTTTTGCGGTTTCAATCTGTAAAGGCTTTGCCATCAAAAATCTAAAAATTAAACATTTTTTCATAGTTGCTGCGTATTTTGGCGGATTTCAAGCCTTAATGCCTGCTTTGGGTTATTTTGTTGTGGCGAGTTTTACAAATTTTATAAAAGAAATTGATCATTGGATAGCCTTTGTTTTATTAGCGTTTGTGGGTGCAAAAATGATTAAAGAAAGCTTTGAAAATGATAGTTGCAAAAACACTAGCGCGCAACTTCATTTTAAACAAATGCTAGCACTCGCACTTGCTACTAGCATTGATGCCTTGGCTGTTGGAGTAAGTTTTGGCTTTGTGGAATTTCGCGGGCTAAATATATACCAAGCAATCCTAATAATTGGCCTTATAACCTTTTTGCTTTGTGCTTTTGGCTTGAAACTGGGAAATTTACTAAGCCAAAACAGCACCTTTGGCACAAATTTAGGCCAAAAAGCCGAGCTAGTTGGCGGCGTGATTTTAATAAGTTTGGGCATTAAAATTTTAATAGAGCATTTATTAAATTAATGACTTAATTATTCGTAAAAATTGCCATCTTTGCTTGCGTTTATTTGGGCTTGGAGCATTAGCTTTGCCTTACAATCAGCACAACATCTTAGGCTTTTTAGCTTAAACTCATCGCCGCTAAATTGCGCGCTCATTAAGCCTATAATCTTCTCCACAGCCTTTTTAGTGGCAAATTCCTTGCCACATTCTACGCATTTAAACAATTCGTCTTTTGCTAAAATTTTATAATTAAAAAAGCTAGGATTTAGTGCGATTTTACCGCGATCTATCGCTATTGCGCCACTTTCAGCGCAGCTAGCTATACAATACCCACAAGCCGTGCATAAACTTGCGTTAAACTTAATGCTATTATCGCTACTATCGGCAATTAACGCATTTACATTACACGCGCCAACGCAAGCACTACACAGCGTGCAAATATTTTCATCTATGCTTATGCTAGCATAGCGCACTATTTCATCGCTATTAATTTGCCCAAAATCATTGTTTTTTATAATTTTTGCTAGCCTTGAAGCAAAAATCTCGCGCTTTGGCATATCATAATCATCAACAAGTAGCATTGAATCCTTAATTTTATGCGCTTTGTTTAAGTTTTGTTCTAATTCGCGTTTGTTTGTAGCGATTAAAACCGCATCCTCGCCAAAAATTTTTTGATAAATTTCATTTATTATTTTGATATTGCTAAGTGAAATTTGGCTGATATTTGGCTCATAAAGCACAATTTGAGCCCCGCTATTTTGAGCCAAAATCAAATAATGTACATAATCTAAGGCGCCAGTATTTAAAGCAAGTGGCAAAACCCCGCTTTTTAAGGCAATATCTGTTAAATGATCACCGAGCGGCTCTTTTTTTAGCCCATAAGAGCTTTTAGCGTTAAATGGCTCGATTTTGCCAAGTTCTTGCCAAAATGGGCGAAATTTCGCGCTAAAATTTTCATCTATTAAAATTTCATTTAAAAGCAAAATAATTTTATCCTTATAAAGCCTTGCGATGCCACTTAGCGCGCTTGTAGGCATATTAGCAAGGCTTAAAGCACCGCTAGGACAAACACCCACACAAAGCCCACAATCTATACAATCTATTTGATTAAAAACCAGCTCTTTTTGCTCGTCATTTTTAAGTATGGCAACGCTAGGGCAAACATTTGCACAAGCTGAGCAAATTTGCTCACGCCTTTGATGATACTGGCAAATACTCTCATCATAAATCAAATTAATTTTATAATGATATTTTGGGTAATTTTTACGCAAAAAGCTTAATATTTCATCATTATTTAGGGCTTCAATCTCCAAAGAGCCACTTTGAATTAGCATATCCTTTCTGCCATTTTTAATTAAGGCAAAATCGCATTCTAGCTCGTATTCATCGCCATTTTGCTCTATTAGAGCTATTAAAGAGCCGACCTCGCCATACAAGGCTTTAATTTCATCATTTTTTAAGCTTATCACCTTAAAATCATTTTGTATTAAAAGCTCTTTAAGCGCACTTATATCATCATTAGCAACGATTAAAATTTTATTTTCAATTATTTTTTCACGCTCACTTTGCTTGCTTTCATCAAAGCCTATAATTCTAGCTTCATATAACGCGCTTATGCTTTTTGCTTTTTCAAGTGCGCTATCTAGGGAATTTTTAAGATAAAAGTTTATCTCAGGCGCATAAACTTGCGCTTTTAGCTTAATTGAGTTTGCTACGATAAACTCATCATCACAGGGGTTTTGGCAGATTATAATTTCATCGCCCAATGGTATTTGATAATTTTCATCAATAAATCCGCATTCTTGCATTTTCAACCTTTTAAAAAGCCCTAATTATAAACTTATATTTAAAATTTTAAGTTAATTTTTATGCTAAAATTACGCTTTTTAGCTAAATAAAGGGTAAAAATGGCAGATTTTTCATCATTACCACAAATTGATAAAATCATAAACTTACAATGCTTCAAAAATGCGCCAAAGCCTGTTATAACGCGCATTGCAAGAGATATTATAAACGAGCAAAGAGAGCTTTTAATCCAAGAAAAAAGCGCGCTAAATAAAGAGCAAATTATCGCCAAAATCACTAGCGAATATGAAAATTTTAAACGCAAAAGCCTACAAAGAGTAATCAATGCAAGCGGGATTGTTTTACACACAAACTTAGGCCGTAGCGTGATAGATGAAAACATTTATGAGCGCGCTAAAAGCGTTATTTGCGGGTATAGTAATTTAGAATACGACCTACAAACTGGCGCTAGATCAAACCGCTATGATTATAGCGGGGCGTTACTTAGCGCGCTTTTTGGCTGTGAAGATGCGCTAATAGTAAATAAT
This sequence comes from Candidatus Campylobacter infans, assembly GCA_009827235.1. Lineage (GTDB taxonomy): Bacteria > Campylobacterota > Campylobacteria > Campylobacterales > Campylobacteraceae > Campylobacter > Campylobacter infans. The sequence continues at coordinate 15,183 of SPMW01000012.1, forward strand.
AACGCCGCTGCTGTATTTTTGGTGCTAAATACCTTTGCAAAAAACGCGCAAGTAATTGTCAGTCGCGGTGAATTAGTAGAAATTGGCGGTGGATTTAGAATCCCTGAGGTGATGAACGCAAGCGGAGCCATTTTAAATGAAATTGGCACCACAAATAAAACGCGCCTAAGCGATTATGAAAATGCCATAAATGAAAATACCAAAATGCTCTTAAAAGTGCATCACTCAAATTTTCAAATACAAGGTTTTAGTAGCGAAGTCAGCATAAATGAGCTTGCAAATCTTGGCAAAAAGCACGAAATTTTAAGTTATTATGATTTGGGTTCGTGTGCTTTTAGCTCGCTAAATTGGGGCTTAGAGCGCATTCAAGCCAGCGCTACAAAGCTTTTATTTAGCGGGGTTGATTTATTGAGTTTTAGCGGGGATAAGCTTTTTGGCTCGGTTCAAGCTGGCATAATTTTAGCCAACAAAAACCTAATCGCCCGTTTGCGCTCTAATCAGCTTTTGCGAATGCTCCGCGCCGATAAAATCACGCTTAGCTTGCTTTGTCAAAGCGTAATGGCGTATTTAAAAAACGAAAATCACCTAATCACCACGCAAAAATTAATAAATAAAAGCTTAAATGAACTTGAAAGCTTAGCAAATGCGCTAATTTCTGGGCTAAATGAAAATGCCAAAAAGCGCGTTAAAATCATCAAAACTAGCACTTTTGTAGGTGGCGGGAGCTTGCCAAATAAGCAAATTCCAAGCATAGCCTTACAACTTAGTGGCAAGGCCAAAAGCTTACAGGCGCAATTTAGGGCAAAAAATATCATCGGGCGCATAGAAAATGAATGCTTTTTGCTGGATTTAAGAGCACTTTTAGATGATGATATAAACGCACTTAATCTAGCTTTAAATGAAATTTTGGCTTAAAATTTGGTTTAAAATACTAACGGCGGGTTTTAAATTTTAATTTTTAAATTTTAATTTTTAAAATTTTGGTGTTGGCTAATGCGCTTGCGCGCTGGCTTAAAATACTTTTGTGCTTGTGCGCTGGCTTAAAATACTTTTAAATTTTAATTTTTCTTGCGCTTTATAACTTAAAATTTTAAAATATACTTGCATTTAAATTGACTATATAAAATCTAATTTATTTAAAATTTGCGCGTAAATTTTAAAATTTGGCGTTAAAATTAGCAGGTTTATCGCGCAGTTTAGCCAGCAATCGCGCCAAATAAACGCTAGCTAAACTCATTTAGCACTTGGCGCACTACCTTTTGTATGCGATCAATGCTTGCTATTTCGCATTTTTCGTGCGTGCTGTGAGGCGAAATGATATTTGGGCCAATCGAACAAACCTGTAAAGTTTTGCCAAATTTTAAAGCCTTCGCGCACAAAATCCCGCATTCAAGACCTGCATGAATGCTCGTAATTTTAGCATTTTGGCGGTATTTTTTTAAAATTTCTAGCACCTTTTTGGCAAAATCATCACCTGCGCTTACCCAAGGCGCGCTTTGCTCGCTATAAACCACGCTAAAACCAGCATTTAAGGCTTGCTTGCTAATTGTATTTTTGATTTTTTCAAGGCTTTCATTGTCCATGGCGCGTGCGTAAATTTCAATATCTAGCGCGCGTAAATCTCCATCATTTTTAGTAGAGATTATGGCTAGATTAGCGCTAGATTTTGGCGTGCTAAGCTCAGTGCCAAGCTCGTAAATGCCGTGCTTTAAAGCAGTTAAAAAGCCTAAAATTTCAGCACTTTTTTCTAAGCTTTGATGTTTGGAATTTGAGTTTATTTGTTTAACGCTAATAAAATCTGCTTTATTTTGTATTTTTTGATCAAGCAATTCATCGCAAAGCACCACAGCGCGCGCATTTGCTGGAATTGAGTTTGTCCGCTCGCCACCATCAAAGCTTATGATTTCGCATTTATTTTGCTCTAAAAACTCAGCTAAAATTTTTATAGCATTTGGGATATTTTTGTAAATTTCAACACCGCTATGCCCGCCTGGCAAATTAGCCACGCTAATTTCATAAATGCGCCCAAAGCTTTGTTTTAGCGCGCTTTTAGCACTAAGCCCAATTAGCACGCCACCAGCGCAACTAGTGATGATTTCATCATCGCACTCGCTATCTAAATTAAGCAAAAATTCGCTCTTTAATTGCCCAGCAAAGCCAGCAGCTCCAAGCATACCAACCTCTTCATCATTTGTAAAAAGCACTTCTAAGTTTTCAAACTCTGCCATCATTTTCATACAAATTGCCACGCCTATGCCATTATCAGCGCCAAGGCTTGAATGCAACGCGCTTAAATAAAGCCCATCATTTTGAACCTTAATCTCAGGGGCTAAACCCACGCAAACCATATCATAATGGGCTTGCAAGCAGATTTTTGGCCTGCCTTTTATAGCGTGAATATTGCCAAAATCATCAATTTTTACGCTAAATCCACAAGATTTAGCATAATTTAACAAATAATCCGCAAGTTTTTGCGTATTAAAAGAACAATGCGAAATACCGCATATTTCATTAAAAAGTTTAATTACATCCATAACTCGCTCCAAAAAATTTTAAAATTATACACAAAAAACTTGACTTTAAAATTTTTTTTGGTTACAATTTCGGCTCATTTTTAAAATGTCTTGCTAGCTCAGTAGGTAGAGCATCTCCCTTTTAAGGAGGGGGCCGTTGGTTCGAATCCAACGCAGGACACCACTTGCGTTTTTACGCTTTGGCGTCTTGGCTGATTTAGTTAGATGCTTTTGGTCGCTTAGCTCAGTTGGTAGAGCGCCACCCTTACAAGGTGGATGTCATAAGTTCGAGTCTTATAGCGACCACCATTTTGCGCGGCGGTAGTTCAGCTGGTTAGAATATCGGCCTGTCACGTCGGAGGTCACGGGTTCGAGCCCCGTTCGCCGCGCCATTTCTTATTTAAAATTTCACATTTATTGCTAGCAGTTTTAAAAATTTTGACCCTTTCGTCTAGTCGGCCCAGGACATCGCATTCTCTGTGCGAAAACGCAAGTTCAAATCTTGCAGGGGTCGCCAGAGTATTAAAATTTAAAAATATTGTTTAATTAAAATTTGGCGCAGTATAATGGCGTAATGTAAAAATGCGATAAAAAGCGCAGTGTAAATGCGTGATAAATGCGCGCTAAAACAGCGCGCTAATCTTATGAAATTTTAAAATTTTAATTTTCGTTAAATTTGCGGATTTTACGGAGTTTTTCTAGTTCGGCGCTGATATCGTCCATTTGCTGCGAGCAATAAAGCTTAGCTTGGCTTAGTAAATTTTGAGCGCAAATCGCATCATTTATGCTTAAATCATTTGGGATTTTATCGCATAAATGCTCTATTTTTGTTATGTCATTTGCTGTAACAGCGATTTTTAAATCATCTAACCACATTTTGCCTACCTTTAATTTAACACTCACGCGCCTTGGCTAATTGCGTTTTTTTGCGCTTCATCTGGCTTTGTTACATCATTCCATGCAGCAATCAGCTCACGCGTAACATTTACCACCTCATCTAGCAATTTTGGATCGTTTTTTATATTTGCTTCGATCAAACGCGCTATTTCTCGCCCATACAAACCCTTTAAATAATAAGAAACATCGCCCTGACTCATATCTAGCGAGTTTGAAAGCTCCATAAATATCGCGCTAGTTTTGTTGATGTAAAGCACCTTATCTTGTATGTTATTTTCAATTATGGCCTTTTTTGCGCGCGAAATAAAGCGCAAAACTCCCTCATAAAGCATCAAAACTAACTTTTGCGGAGATTCTACGCTGATATTGCTTGCATTATATGCTTGATATGCGTTATTTTGCATTTTTATCCTTAGCTACTCTTTTTTACTTTGTGCGTCTATCATGCCTTGCAAGCCTGAAAATGAGTTTGTCAGTTTAGCTATCGCGCTTGCGTAAGCAATAAATGTCCTTGTCATTTGCTCGTATTTTTTATCAATGCTATTTTGCGTGCGCTCTTTTTGCTTGGTTAAAAGCTTGTTTTTATCTTTTAGCTCGGTTGCAAAATTTGTAAGAGAGCCTTTTTTAGAGTTTATTAGGCTATCTATTAGTGAGTTCATTTTTGCAAAAAAGCCTTCATTTACACTTTTTACGCCTGTTTTTGAGCCTGCGCTAAGCCCCAAGGCTTTTAGAGCTTCATCGCCACCATCGCCTGCTTCTATTTTTAGCGTTTTATCATTTACGCCTTTTAGCACTAATTTACCATCATCATCTAATGAAGCAGTAACGCCGATTTTGGCATCATTTATTTGCTTTACTAGCTCTGCTGCTTGTTTTGTTTTATCTTGCGTGCTTGGAGGAGTGCTAGTAATCTGTTTATCAATCTCGGCTAGATCAAATTCTTTATCATTGATTTTGATCTTGCCTTTCCAGGTGCTAGCGTTGCTAGTTATAGATCCGCTACTATAAAACACGGCATTTTCATATGTAGTATTGCTACTAAAAAATTTCTTAAAATTTTCATAATCATCGCTAATTGCTGATTCTAGCGCCTTTGTATCTAAGCTTAACACGCCTTTATCAGTAAAGCTAAAACCAAAATCCATTAAGCTTTTGCCGTTTTTATCGGTATTTGTGATGATACTATTTATTTGCCTTTTAATGCTTGTAATCTCGCTTAGTCCATTTAGTGAGCCAGCAGCTTTTGACTCGCTATCGTAGCTAGTGGCGGTATCAAGGTTTGTTTTAAGGGTGTTATAGGCTTGAACCATGCTTTGCATAGTTTTTACCAGGCTTGCGGTGTCTTTTGATATGCTAATTACCGTATCTTTATACTCGCCTGATGTTGTTTTATCATCTACATTATTTAGCGTAAAAGTTGCGCCTGTGATGATATCATCGATAGTATTTTTAGAGCGCGTCATATTAACGCCATTAAAGGTAAATTCCGCATCTTGCGCATTTGCTAGCTTTTTGCCAGCATTTGCGCCAGTGCCAGCTTCAAGCGTGAAAACGCCTTTATCGTCTGGTTTTGTCGTTTGAAAGCCTAAATCTTTAAATAAACCATTTGTATTTACATCCCCTTCCATTTTAAATTTTATAGCATTATCCTTGCCTGTGTCTTTTGTTTGAAATACCATGCTATAAGGATTTGTACCACCTACATTTAAAATTTTAACCGATATCTTGCCATCTGTTGCATCGGTGATTTTTTGCGATAAGTCATCTAGGGTGGTTTTGTTATTTACCGTGATATCATAGCTTTTATCGCCTACTTGTAAAGAAAATTTAGTGTCGCTACTAAGATTTGAAAAAACTACATCAGATCTGCTAGAAAAGCCCTTGGTTTGGTATGAATCGCTTTGGGCTAGTTGCATTACGCTCATTCTAATTGTTTGTTCTGCTACGCCATCTTCTATGTTTGCGCTTACTGAGTTTGAGCCGGCTATGCTTGTTTTGCGTTTTAAAAATGATGTTTCGCTAGCTATATCAGCATAGCTAGTTTTAAACTGGCTAATTAGCGTAGTAATGGCTGTTAGATCTTGTTGTTGCAAGGCATTTGTGGCTATGCGCGTAGTAAGCGGTTTGATTTGCGATTCTTCATCGTATTGTTTTAGCGTGTCTATTGTTTGTTGTTTTAAATAAGTGCCTGTAATATCAACATTTGTTTTTTTAATGGTTGAGCCGGTGCCGGTGTAGTTTTTGATGGTTGGCTCTGATACTGATACACTAGAAACTGCCATTTTTTATCCTTTATATTTATTTGCTTTCGTCAAAAAGCATACCAATTGCTTCTTTAAAAAACTCGCGCATTCTTAGCACTTTTTCGCTAGGAAATTGGCGAATCACATTACCTGAATCTGCTTCTAAAACGCTTACATACATGGTATTTACTTTATCATCATAACCAAAACGAATATTTGTATTTAGCTCAACCATATTTTTATTTAATTGCTCTACTGCTTCTTTTACCTTTTCATTTAAGGTTTTTTTGTCTTCGCCATCTTGTGCGTTTTGGGTTTTGCTTAGTTCGTGGTTGCGCTGGGTTGCGTTGGCTTCTATTTGCGTTTGCTCTACTGGGCGCGCGCGCACGCTTTGGCTATCTTGCGCAATGGTTTGGTTTTGGATTTGCTGTGAAGCGACTTTGAAAATTTCCATTGTAAATCCTTTAAAAGTTAGTGTGTTGTATATCGGCAATTTTAAAATTTTTTTAATTTGTTTATAAAATTTTATAATAACTCAAAGTGCTATTGCCAAAAGCCTTTTGCTTTATAAGAGCGAACTCGCCGATATTTTCAGGTAATTTAGCCGCACTTAAATGCTCTATGCAAATTAGCTTGATTTTGTCTTTTGGCAAGCTTGCTAAAAGCCTTTGGCAAGCATCATAAATTTTAATAAAACCCTGCCTAATGTCAAAAGGCGGATCAGCATAAAGTATGATATTTTCATTATTAGCGACAATTTTAGGCGTTAGGATAAAAGTATCACCAAAATGCGCGTTTAAAATTTTAAAATTTTGAAATTTTAAAATTTGCTCTAAGGCTTTGTTAGTTTTATTAATATTTTCATTTAATACCTCAAAGCTTGATTTATCGCATTCTATGGCATGCGCGGTATTTGCGCCCTCGCTAACAGCCCTAATAGCCATAAGTCCGCTACCGCCAAAAAGCTCGATAAAAACGCTATTTTTTAAAATTTGGCGCACGCTATTAAAAAAGCTATCTGCTACTCGCGCCTTTGTGCTACGCGTGATTTGCGAGCTTAAAACGCTGATTTTACGACCCTTTAAAATCCCACTAGTAATCAAAATAAAATGTTTATTTTGCATATTTTAATAGCTCTATTAAATCTTTTTTAAAGTTATTTAAAAGCTCATCTAAAGCTATTTCAAGCGCATTTTCGTTTTTAAAATTATTTAAAGCTTTTAAAAGTTGCGTTTGAGTAAAGGGTAGCTTTAAATCAATTCCCAAGGTAAAAACAGGCTTATCATCGCTTGAAATTTTACGATCGCTAACGATAAAATCGGCCTCATCTTTGCTAACTAAAAAAGGCTTTAAAAAATTATTTAAACAAAATAAAAGCAATAAACACTCACAATCTAAATAAATTTTCACGCATTTTCCTTGATTTTGCTTGATTTTGGGCGATATTTTAGCCAAGCAGGCTTAAAAATCGGCAAAATTTTAACTAAAAGCCTGCTATAATACACCCAAAGGACAAAAATGTTTAATGGCAAAAATATATTAATCACTGGTGGCACCGGTAGCTTTGGCAAAAAATACACACAAATTCTCTTACAAGATTACAAACCAAATAAAATCATCATATATTCGCGCGATGAGCTAAAACAATACGAAATGGCTCAGCATTTTAATGCTAGTTGTATGCGGTATTTCATAGGCGATGTGCGCGATAAAGCCCGCTTACAAACTGCGATGGATGGCGTGGATTTTGTAATACACGCAGCTGCTATGAAGCATGTGCCAATAGCTGAATATAACCCAATGGAGTGTATTAAAACAAATATCCACGGCGCACAAAATGTAATAGATACTGCTTTTAATGCCAATGTGCAAAAAGTAATCGCTCTAAGCACAGATAAAGCGTGTAATCCCATAAATTTATACGGCGCTACAAAACTTGCAAGCGACAAGCTTTTTGTAGCAGCAAACAATATCCGCGGCACGCATAAAACGCGTTTTAGCGTGGTGCGCTATGGCAATGTAGTAGGTTCTCGTGGCTCAGTGGTGCCGTTATTTAAAAGCCTAATACAAAAGGGCGTAAAATCTTTGCCAATCACAGATGAGAGAATGACGCGCTTTTGGATAACCTTAGAACAAGGCGTGCGTTTTGTGCTTAAAAATTTTACCCGGATGCAAGGCGGAGAGCTATTTATCCCTAAAATTCCATCAATGAAAATGCTAGATTTAGCGCGCGCGATGGCACCAAAGCTAGAAATAAACATCATCGGCATAAGACCTGGCGAAAAATTACACGAGGTGATGATAGGCAAAGATGATGCCATTCACACTTATGAATTTAGCGATCATTATGTAATAACCCCAAGCATTAGTTTTGCTTCTGTTATGGATTTTAGCGTAAATGCCATCAACGAAAAAGGACAAAAAATCCAAGATGAGTTTGAATACAGCTCCGATAAAAACACGCTTTGGCTCGATGAAAAAGGCATTTTAGAAATGATAAAACATTGTGATTAAAATTTTAATTTAGGATAACAAATGATAGAACTTAAAAATTTTACAAATCTTAATAGCGATGAGATCCTAGCTACATTCATAGCTCGCTCAAACCCCCAAATAGCAAGCTTTCTAACGCGTGCCGCTCCAAATTACGAAGCGCATAAAAATTTCATAAATTACATAAAAAATCAAGATGATAAACGCTATTTTATGCTAAAAAAAGGCAAGGATTTTATAGGCGTTATTTATTTTATAAATATTAAAAATAACTCGGCTGAATTTGGATTGTTTAAAAATCCACAATTAACCGGCGTGGGCAATCTTTTAATGCAAAATTCATTAGATTATGCCAAAAATGAATTAAAGCTAAAAAATCTACACTCTCATGTGCTAAAAAATAACGCAAAAGCCCTAGCCCTTTATGCGCATTTTGATTTTAAAGTGCTTGAAAATAGCGATGATGAGAGCGTGTTGCTTAGCAAAGATATTTAATTTTAAAATTTTGGCTTAATGGTAAAAAGTGTTGATAAAGCTCAACACTTTTTACTCATCTTTCATCATTTTTTAATCTAAAATAATTAGAAATAAATTTCATTTTATTTTCTAACTTTAACCCGCTATGAACTCTAAGCTTAGTCTTTAAATGAGTGAATTCTGCTTCTAGGCCATTATCATTTATGCTTTTTATGTAATTTTGGAGAGTTTTTCATACATTATTTTCTTTGGCAAGAATACTTAGAGCAATTTTTGCATTTATATCTTTGTAAATTACTTTTAGTAAAACCATCTTATCGCGCCTGTGGCTATTGTCGTGGGCTTGCTGATACTTGTTTTTGATTTGACAAAGCCTTTGAGCTTTTATCAGCTTTTTATCCATTACAACGCAAGTTCTGTAATGTCGCTTGGGGTGATTTTGCTGCTTTTATACACGCCTTTGTGCGCTCTTTATGCGATTTTGCGTTTTAGAAGCACACTTGAAAATGGCTTTTTTGGCGCGCTCATTAAAAAATGCGCTACAATTTTGGACTTTTTAGAAAGCAAATCCTTGTGGCTTGGAAGATTTATCTTTGTGCTTGCCGCTGGTGTGGGCGTTTATACTGGCTTTTTGCTCTCAGCCATTCAAACCTATCCGCTTTTTAATAGCCCTATTTTGCCGATACTCTTTTTGGCAAGTGGAATAATAAAATTCGTGCCAAAATATCACTAAATCTAAAATTTTCACTCCAAACTCTCACTTTTTCTTTTCTAATAAATCAAAATAATTTTTATTCTCATTTAAGTTTTGATTGATTAAAATTGCGCTTTCAAAATTTTAAAAATCGAAAGGACAAAATGTGAAATCATTAAAAACCATCGTATTTAGCGCAGTATTTGCCACAGCACTTTTTGGGGCAAATGAAGTCAATGTCTATTCACATAGGCATTATGACACGGATAAGGGCATTTTCAAGGTATTCGCGGATAAAACGGGCATTAAGGTAAATGTGATTCAAGCAAAGGCAAACGAACTCGCCCAAAGGCTCGAATCTGAGGGCAAAAACAGCAAAGCGGATATTTTTATCACAGCAGACGCGGGCAATTTAGAGCAAGTGCGCATAGCTGGGCTTTTTCAAGGCGTAAGTAGCAATGAGATTGAGAAACTTTCGCCAAAAGCGTGGCGTGGTAAAAACAATGAATGGTTTGCCATAACCAAACGCGCTAGGATTATCATTGCTTCAAAAGAGCGCGTCCCAAAAGGCAGTATTAGCACTTATGAGGATTTGACGGATAAAAAATGGAAAGGCAAGATTCTTGTGCGAAGTTCAAGCGCGGTGTATAATATTTCGCTTTTATCGCAGATGATTGAAACGCTTGGTAGAGACAAAGCAAAGGCGTGGGCGCAAGGTATCGTAGATAATATGGCGCGAACTCCAAAAGGCGCAGATAGAGACCAGATTCGCGCAGTTTATGCAAAAGAGGGAGATGTGGCGATTTCAAATAGCTATTATTTGGGGCATTTGATAAATTCCAAAAACGCAAATGACAAAAAAGCAGGCGAATCTGTGTATATCATCTTTCCAAATCAAAATGGGCGCGGAACGCATATCAATGTAAGTGGCGTGGGTGTGCTTAAAAACGCGCCAAATAAAGCAAATGCTATTAAACTCATTGAGTTTTTACTATCCCCTGAAGCGCAAAAAATGCTAACTGATGGCAATTTTGAATATCCTATCAATCCTAGCGTTGAGCCAAATGCGCTCTTAAAAAGCTGGGGCGAATTTAAAGTGCAAAAGCCAGACTTTGAGAGTTACTACAAAAACGCCAAAGAAGCATTAAAAATCTTTGATGAAGTGGGCTGGAAGTAGTTTTGAGCATTTTGATAAAATTTTAAATGGTTGCGAATCTAGTGAAAAATCTAAATTTTAAGTGGATTTTTCCTGCGCTAATTCTCGCAGGATTCGTGCTTGTGCCGATTTTTGTAGTTATTTTTCATTTGCCATTCATTGATTTGGATACGCTTAATCATTTGAGTAGATTCGTGCTACCGCGTTATATTTTGGGTAGCGTGATTTTGCTTTTTGGGGTGCTAATTTGCACTTTGATTTTAGGTATTACAAGTGCGTATTTAATCGCATTTTATGACTTTTTTGGACGCAAAATCTTTGAAGTCGCCCTTATTTTGCCACTTGCGATTCCTGCGTATATTATGGGATTTGCGTGGGTGAATCTATGCGAATTTGAGGGCTTTATACCAACGCTATTTGGGATAGATTCGCGCATTGATATTATGAATATTTTTGGTGCGATTTTGATTTTGTCTTTTTCGCTTTATCCTTACATTTACTTTTTTGTAAAAAATCATTTTTCAAACAATCTAGGCAATATCATCTTAAGCGCACAAAGTTTGAGCGGCTCATCAATGCGAATTTTTTGGAGAGTTATTTTGCCATTTTGTCGCGTTAGCATTGTTGGGGCAAGTTTGCTTGTGCTAATGGAGACGCTAAGCGAATATGGGCTTGTGTCATATTTTGGCGTGGATTCATTTAGTGCTGGGATTTTTCGCACTTGGCTTGGCGGTGGAGATAAAAGTAGTGGCGTTGCGCTATCGGCGGTTATGATAATTTTTGTATTTATAATCGTGGTAGCCGAATCCTATCAACGCAAATCGCGTTCTTATGCACAAAACGCATTTAGTTCTACGCCTAGACAAAAATTGCGCGGTTTTAAAAATATGGCTACATTTTTGTGGTGCTTTGCGATGCTATTTTTTGCCTTTATTGTGCCATTTGCGTGGCTTTTGTATTGGGGGCTTTATGATATAGCCCAAACCTTTCCAAAATTTACAAGCGCAATGATTTATAGTCTAGTAATGTCAGTTAGTAGCTCATTTACAATCGTTTTAATCGCGTATTTTCTTTGCTTTGTGGTGCGGATTGGCGGTGGTAAAGCGGCAAAGGCGATTTTAGCACTTGCAAGTCTTGGATATGCAATACCCGGTGCGGTTGTAGCGATTGGAATCTTGCTATTTTTGGGATTTATAAATGTTTATATCTTAAATCCATTGCATATCGCTTACGCGCTTGGCGGGGGATTTGCATTGCTATTTTTTGGCTATTTGGTGCGATTTTTGGCATCGGGTATATTTGCGATTCAAGGTGGATTTACCAAAATCCCGCGAAATTTTGACTTTGTAGCATTAAATCTCAAAGCCACGCCGTTTTGTATTTTTACAAAAATCCACTTTCCGCTAATCCGCACTAGCCTAGCACTCGCCTTTGTGATTGTGGCAATAGACATTTTAAAAGAGTTGCCCATCTCTACGATTTTGGCAAGTTCGGGCTATCAAACTTTGGCAGCAGCCGCCTTTGGATATAGCGACAATGAGCAAATCTATGACGCCGCTTTGCCTAGCTTACTAATCGTGCTTTTTGCGCTAATCCCAACGCTTCTTATGCACTTTTTATATAAATTTAGGAATCCATAAATGAATGCTTTGAGTATCAAAAATATCTGCAAATCCTTTGGCAAAATTACCGCCCTAAAAGACATAAACCTAGAAGTCAAAGAAGGTGAAATTGTAGCGATTTTGGGCGAAAGTGGCTGCGGTAAAAGCACGCTTTTAAGCGCAATTGCAGGATTTTTTGGCATAGATTGTGGCGAAATTTGGCTTTATGATAAAAAAGTAGCAGATTCACACACCTTTGCTCCGCCAAAAGAGCGCAATGTAGGCATTGTATTTCAAGACTACGCGCTTTTTCCGCATTTTAGCGTGAAAGAAAATATTTTATTTGGCATAGCGCATTTGTCAAAAATAGAGCAACAACAGCGATATGATGAGCTAATCACAATGCTTGGACTTGAATCGCTAGACAATCGCTATCCACACGAGATTAGTGGCGGACAGCAACAGCGCGTGGCATTAGCGCGTTCGCTTGCCCCACGACCAAAAATGATACTTTTTGATGAGCCATTTTCAAACCTAAATCACGCAATGAGTGTGCGTATGCGAAGCGATATAAAGCAGATTTTACGCAAATATGGTTTAAGTGCGATTTTGGTTACCCACGAACGCGAAGATGCCTTTTATCTTGCTGATAGAATCGCTCTTATAGAGCAAGGCAGAATTATTGATATAGGCACTCCAAAGTCATTGTATGAAATGCCGAAAAATGCCAAAAGTGCGGAGTTTTTGGGTGCGGTAAATATAATTGAATCAAGTGCGATTGCGAATGTAAAAAATGCAATGTTTCGCAAATGGCTTGAATCCAAAAATGGAATGATTCGCCCAAAAGAGTTGCAAATAGCGGATTTGCAGAGTGCGGATTCGCAAGATTTACGCACGATTCAAGCCGAAGTAGTGGAAAATATCTTTTATGGAGATTATTATGAAATCATCGTGCGCGTGGAATCGCTAAATTTTTCCTTGCAACTGCCCTATCCGTTTCAATTAGACAAAATAACATTAGCTTTTTAGATTCGCAAATATTTTGGTGGTTTGCAATATTTAGTCATAAGATTCGCGCCAAAATATCACCAAATCTAAATTCTGGCTTAATGATAAAAAGCGTTGATAAATTTCACCACTTTTTACTCATCTTTCATCATTTTTTAATCTAAAATAATTAGAAATAAATTTCATTTTATTTTCTAACTTACTATGAACTCTAAGCTTAGTCTTTAAATGATTAAATTCTGCTTCTAGGCCATTATCATTTATGCTTTTATGTAATTTTGAAGCGTTTTCATACAGATGTTATTTTCTTTGAGCAATTTTTGCATTTATATCTTTAATGATTACTAGAATTTTACCATCTTTTTTAATTAAAAAACTACCGCAATTTAGACATTTTTTGTTCATATTTTTCAAGCCTCTTAAATGATGAATTTAAGGGGTATTTTAGCAATTTTTATCAACACTTTTTACCATTAAGCCAAATTTTAAAATTTTAAAATTTGGCCTTTATTACCATTTAATGCTTTGTTCAAATTCTTTAAGGCGTTTGTGAATGCTTCTTAGCTCAGTTATTAGCGTCCAATTCTCAATAAACACAGAAAAACTCTCCCTAACTTGCGAAAACGCATTACTAACTTGGATTAAAATCCCAAGCGTAATAACTCCCGTAAATAGCCCAACGCCCATTATTACAAAAGGCACAATCACCATAAGCTGCGAAAACGAAATAAGCCAAATATTAAAATAACCATAATGCAAAAATAAGCGGTAAAAACTAAATTTTACCCCACTAAACAGCTCAATCATACTTGGCAAACTTGCATAATTTTGCTTATTATCTTCTGCAAACACCAGCTCTTTTCTAAAAGCTGCCTCGCTTTTTTGTATGTTGTATTCAAGTTTTGGCAGTTTTATGCCCACAAACCACGAAATTATCAACCCGCCAACACTAACAATCAACGCCACCCAAACAAGCGCGCCAGGAATATCTTTAAAAAAAGGCAAATCCACTCCATTGCTAAGCCCCCAAAGCACGGGTATAAAAGCAATTAGCGTCATTATCGCCCGCAAAGTTTTTAGCCCTAAATCCTCAGTAATTTTAGCAAAGCGATAAATATCTTCTTGCAAGCGTTGGCTAGAACCCTCAATATCGCTTTTACAAGCCTTCCACTTATTAAAATACGCAAAAGTCATAGCCTCACGCCATCTAAAACACCAATGACTAGCAAAAAACACGCTCAAAGCATAAATAATCACATAAGGCATAGCAATGAATAAAAAGGTTTTAATTTCTTGCCAAAAGGCTGAAATTTTAATATTTATGGCCTTGTTTTTTAGCTCTTGGCAAGGGTTTTGGCTAGCAGGGGTTTTGTTATTAAAATTTTGTGATGAAGTTTGATTAAAATTTTGAGTGTGTTTATTAAAATTTTGCTTATTATTTTGCTCTAAAAACCTGTCTTGGCAAGCATTTAGCTCTTTAAACTCGCTATAATCGCTAGCATTTTGAGCCAAATCATAAAAACTTTTATACCAATTATTTATAGCCACATTCAAGCTAGTTTGAACCACAAGCGAAAGCACAAGCACCAAAAGCCCGCCATACGCCCATAACGCCCATTTTCTACTAGCAAAAAACGATGAAATCATTTTAATAAATATTGTATTTGCGTAACCACGCGCACGATTTTGCGCTCTTCAAGCCCTGTGGCCGCATTTTCAATGCTAAAAAGCCCTTGCGTGGCGTGTTTAATCTTGCCTAAATTGCTATTTGAATCCTTAGCAAATTGCTCGGCTGCTTTCCTTGCGTTTTTTGTAGCAAGTGCTATCATTTCAGGCTTTATATCGTTTAATTTAGTAAATTCATAATTTATTTTATTTTCATAATCTTGCTTTATGGCAATGCCCTTATCCACAAGCTCTAATAAGCCCTCATTTGCTTTTTTAACCGCACTTATTTTATCTGTTCTTATCAAAAAATTAAGCTTAGCAATATAAATATATTGCATTTTTTCTTGGTTTATATATGGATCTAATAAATTATTAGTAATTGAGGGCGAAAGCACGCTAAAATCATGCTCATTTAAACCTTTATCTTTTAAATACAAGCTTACAATCTCGCTTTTTTCTTTTATGGATTTTTGTAAATTTTCTAAGTTATTATCACCTAAGCCAAAGCTAAGCTGCCACACAGCCAAATCAGCATTAACCTCGCGCTGTGCAAGCCCACGCACGCTAACGCTTGCTTCTTTTGGATTAATACTAGAAAATCCAAGCGAAATAACGATAGAAGCGATAACCAAACAAATCCCAAGAAAGTAAAAATTATTTTTATTTTGCATGTCTTATCCTTAAAATTTTTGGCAAATTGTAGCAAAAATTGCTATTTTTTAGCATTAAATAGCTATAATTAAGACTTTGGAGCCAAAATGAGCAAAATTTATTTATGTTCAAATACCAAAATCAACGATAAAAATGTAGAAAATTTAGCCCTTTGCAAGATAAAATTTATGTCCTTTAAGCTTGATTTAAATGCCTATGACGCGCTGATTTTAACTAGCAAAAACGCTATAAAAGCCCTGCGTTTTAATCACATAAGCCCAAATGTTAAAATGCAAGTCTTTGCCATCGGCAAAAATAGCACAAGCTCTGCTAAGCGCTATGGATTTAGCGATATTTATACCGCTAAAAACTCACTAGGCAATGCCTTTGGTTTAGAAATTTTGCCATTTTTAAAGGATAAAAAGGCACTTTATATTTGCGCTAGTAAAAGAGCTAGCAAAATAGATGAAATTTTATGCCAAAACGGCGTAGATTTACACACGCAAATAGCCTATGAAAATATCATAAAAACTGAAATAAACGCCCTTAAAGCACCGCCAAAAAATTCAGTTTTGATTTTTACAAGTCCGCTAAATGTAAAGGCATTTTTAACGCATTTTTCTTGGGATACTAGCTATGAAGCAATAGCTATTGGCGCCACGACAGCAGCGGCTTTAAATTTTATTTGTAAGCCAAAAATCGCTAAAAATCAAACAATAAAAGAATGTTTAAATTTAGCAAAACAACAACTCACAAAAGGATAAAAAATGGTAAGAATGTTTAATGATAGCGCGTTTATCGCCTCAGCTAGAGTGCAAATTAGCGAGCAAATCAATCAATGCTTAAATGATTTGGGCGGATTAAATAGCGTGGTTAAAAGCGCAAATATCGCAAAACTAGATGATAATGGCCTAGCTTTAATAAATGAGGTAAAAAATGGCATTAGCCAAATCAGTTCTTTACTTCAAAACGCAAACACAATGCTATCAAATATCGAGCATTTTTTAATTAGCGATGAATTTCCAACAAACCAAGAGATGCAAGAAAGCATTAAAAATAGTGGCGCCGATGCAAAAGCCTTAGATGAACTTGATGAATACAAACAACTAAGCCAAAACACAAAATTAAAATTTGCCTTTATAGCGTGTAATTACGAGCTAATCTCGCGTATGCTTGATAGCGCAAGCGAGCTAAGCGCGGTATTACTAAAAGCAACAAAGAAAATTTCTTAATTAAATCAAGCAAGAATTAGCACTAAATGCTAGCTCTTGCGTTTAATCCTTATAACACAAAATCACCGCTTTTTACGCAAATTTTAAAGCAAAAACAAAAAAGGAATAAACTTTGCTTAAAACCTTAAAATTTTAAGGATAAATATGCGTAGTTTTGTATTATTTTTACTTATTTTAATCAGCGCAAATAGCGCACAAATCAAAGATTTAGCAAGCGTTATAGGCGTAAGAGAAAACCAATTAATAGGCTATGGTTTAGTAGTTGGTTTAAATGGCACTGGCGATGGCTCAAATAGCGAATTTACAATACAATCGCTTTCAAATATGCTAAAAACGGTAAATGTTCAAATAAACCCAGAAGATATAAAAAGCAAAAATACCGCTGCTGTTATGGTAACAGCGCGCCTGCCAGCATTTGCAAGACAAGGCGATGAGCTAGATATAACAATCAGCTCAATAGGCGATGCAAAAAATTTAATGGGCGGAACGCTTTTATTAACCGCATTAAAGGGCGTAGATGGTGAAATATACGCGCTAGCACAAGGCAATTTAACCCTTGGTGGCTCAGCTCAAAAAGGCGGCAATCACCCAACAGTGGCTACAATTTTGCGCGGAGCATTAGTAGAGCGCGAAGTAGCCTATGATATAGCAAGCAAAACAGATGCTAGCCTTAGTCTAAAATCATCAAATTTCGCTGTGGCTAAAAAGCTACAAGATGCGATAAATGCGCGCTTTGATAATTCAGCCATAGCAATTGATCCGCGCACATTAAACATCAAAAAACCAGCCCAGCTTAGTATGGTGGAGTTTTTAGCAATGGTGCTAAATCTTGAAATCGACCATCAAGCAGATGCCAAAATAATAATCGATGAACGCACAGGCACCTTAGTAAGTGGCGGCCAGATAAGAGTAGATAGCGCTGTAATCTCGCATAAAGGCATTACGCTAAAAATTGAGCCAAACTCTTATGTGCCTTTTGATGAAAAAAATCCTGCGCCAAATACTATGGATTTAGGCTTTGGCACTAGCATAGATGTGGCTAAAAATACGCTAAATGTGGATAATTCTTACACCACACTAGCAAATGTAACGCGCGCATTAAATAAATTAGGCATTAGCCCAAGCGATATGATAGCAATTATTGAAAATTTGCGCCGCGCTGGGGCTATTAATGCACAAATAGAAGTAATTTAAGAAAGAAAACAATGAACGCAAATCTAAACACCGCACTTGCGCTAAATGCCTTTGAAAACGCACAAATGGCTAAGTTAAAAACAAGCGAAAAATTAAGCACTATGATTAAAAACACAAATGAAACTATGCCATCACAAACTAATGCGAGTTTGCTAGCAAATAGCGAGTTTGGCGATATTTTAGCCACTAAAATAAGTCAAAACGAAAAACAAATTCAAAATTTCAAAGCACAAAATGGAACACAAATTGCTAATAACTCAAATAGCGCATCAAGCATTGATAAAAAGGCATTAAAAGAGCAAACAGACGCTTTTGAAGCCTTTTTTATAAAAACTATCCTTGATATAGCCATAAGCACGCAAAATCCGCTCTTTGGCAAGGACGCAAGCGATCAAATCTATAACTCAATGTATAACGACACAATGTCGCAAGCATTAAGTGGTGGTTTTGGTTTTAGCAACTTGCTTTATGATTTTTTATTACAAAGAGCTAAATAAAAAAAAATATGTGCCGATATGCCTGCAAATTTTCAAGGACGAAAAATGCTAACAAGCGTAAGCCAAAATGCCACCTTTACTGCCCTAAGCAGCAAAGATAGCACCAAAAACATAAAGCAAGCACAAATAAAAGCACAAGATGCAAGCCAAGATAAAATAAATAAAATCACCAAAGATATAGAAAATGGCGATTATAAAATAGATTTAGGCGCATTAGCAGCTAAGATAGCAGACGAGCTGATTTAATTTAGCTCGCTGTTTAGTGCCTAGCGTGTGCGCTAATTTTAAACTAAACAAAGGGAGCTAAAATGATCGATAAATACCTAAATGATTGCATTCTAACACTTCGCAAGATTATTGATATAACAAATCAAGATATAGAAAATATCAAAAAAGCAAAGCACGATGAAGTAGGCCCTCACAGCGAGCAAAAAACAAAACTTTTAAGTGAGTTTGAAAATATCAAAAAAGATTTAGATGCCCAGCTTTTAGAGCTAGCCACAAATAATCCAAATCAAAACCTTTCGGATTTATTATCACAAGATAGCAAAGATAGCTTACAAAAACTTCGCGCCACACTAATTGAGCTAAAAAGCGTAAATTTTGAATATGCCAAAAATTTAGTGGTGGTAAAGGAATTTTTTGATTCATTGCTTGGCAAAATGCTAGGCAAAAGCATAAATAGCCTCTATGCTGCCAAATCCAAAACACCGCTAAATCAAGAAAGCGAAGAAATTTTTAAAGCTAGGGTTTAAGGGAGATAAGATGGGAATTTTTGATGCATTATATACAGGCGTTTCTGGCTTAAATGCCGCCCAAATACAAATCCAAACCACAGGCCAAAATATAACCAACGCAGATAGTGAGTATTACACGCGCCAAAGAGTTGTTCAAGTTGCTAATGAAGCATTTCACACAAAAGGTGGCGATATAGGGCGCGGGACTATGGTTCAACAAATCGTGCGCGTTCATGATGAGTTCGTTTTTGGGCGACTTACTTCATCTTATAGCAATCTTGAATACACAAGCTATAAAGAGCAAGTCTTACAAGAAGTAAATCAAAAATTCCCAGATCTAGCAGATAGTGGTATCTTAGAAAATATCAAAAAATATTTTGCTATGTGGAATAACTACGCCTCTCACCCAAACGAAGCAGCGCAAAAAACCGTGCTAATTGATTCAGCAAATGTGCTAATGGGCAATATAAACGACTCTTATGAAACCCTAAATAAAATCCGCGATAGCGTAAATGACCAGCTAATCTTAGCCGTAAATGAAGTAAATGATATAGCAAGGCAAATCGCTGATATAAATAAGCAACTTCAACGCACCGAAATAAACACAAGAATAAACTCAAACGATTTACGCGATAAACGCGATGCGCTTGAATTGCGCCTTAGCAAACTCACAAACATAAACTCTTTCAAACAAGACACATCAAGCAATAGCAGTTTTGATGATGCCACAATCTATGATATGGGTAAAAACTACACCCTAAGCATAAATGGCATAACCTTAGTTGAGGGTGAAAATTTTCACGAAATCAAAATGGATACCACGCACAGCGAGCGCGGGTATTCTACATTATTTTATGAATTAAACGATGAAACGCGCATAGATATTTCATCAAAATTTACAGGCGGTAAAATCGCTGGTATGCTTGATTTGCGCGGACGATATATGACAAGTGATGGAAAAATGCGCGATGGAATTTTAACCACTTACCAAGATAACCTTGATGCCTTTGCCAAAACCTTTATAACACAAACCAACAGCGTTTATGCAAGTGGCGCGGTTAAAGAAATGGTGTCTGATTACCTAAAAGATGCAAAAGCCAACACAACCTTACAAAACTACGATAATGGCATAAAAGATGGCGATATTACGGTTAAAATTTATGACACCCAAGGCAATGTGGTAGCCCAGCGCAACATAAGCATAAACGCCTCAACAACGCTAAATGACATCACGCGCGGTAATTCTATCGTCCAAGATTTTAATAAAAATTTAGACGATAACAACGATCAAAATTTTAATAACGACATAGATGATTATTTCAAAGCAGTTTATACCTGGGACGAGCACACGCAAACTGGCAATCTCAGCTTTAAACCAACTGAGAAAAACCCAACCGGTTTTTATATAGCCATCGAAGATAATGGCACGAATTTCGCAGGCACTTTGGGATTAAGCAAATTTTTAGATGGGCAAGGTGCTAACAACATTCGCGTAAATGAAGCAATCCAAGCAGATCCAGCATTACTTCATGGCGGCAAAAGTCCTCAGCCAGGCGATAATTCTATGGCAAATGCCATGATAAACTTACAAAATGTCAAACTCCCATTTAATAGTCGCACAGGTGGCGATAGAGATGAAACTATCAGCGGTTATTACCGCTATATAACCACGCAAATGGCAAGCGATACACAAAGCACAATGACCCAAAACGCCACAAACACAGCAATAAACACCACCGTAAATGCCCAGTGGCAAAGCATAAGCGGGGTTAATATGAATGAAGAATTAAGCAATTTAATGCGCTATCAAAGCAGCTATGGTGCTGCTGCAAAGGTAATCACCACGGTTGAAAAAATGCTTTCTACCTTGCTTGAATTAAAACAATAACCCACGCCAAAACGCTAGCAAATAAAATTTTAATTTATTTTGCTAGCTGCTTTTTAAAATTTATTATTCTTTTAACTTAAAATTTCACCATAAAAGCTAGTTTTAACAATAACTAGCTATAATCGCGCCCAAAAATTAAGGGACTAAAAATGCGAATTAAAGAGCCACACGCGCAATACATCGCGCGAAAAATCTCCATAGAACTTCACAAATGCGGTTTTGTTAGTTTTAAAAGTGGTTTAGAGCAAGTTGCACAGCTCGCACAAGAAATTTTATTAGCCGATATAGCTAGCGAGCGCGCACTAGAAGCAAAAGTAGAGCAAATTTTAAACGAAAACGAAAACGATATAGAGTTTATGCAAGTTGATAGACGCAATATGTTTTGGCTCATTAAAAAACGCCTAGCGCGCGATAGTGATTTTATTTTAGAGCATGATGATAGATATTCGCGCATCTCGCATGAAATTTTAAATCAAATCTGGCAAAAAGATTTAATCGATTATAAAGTAAGCGAAAATAAGGTTAAAAATGTGATATATTCAGCTATTGAAGGGTATCTAAAAGGATTTAGCCAAGCAGAAGATGCCGCATTTGATGAATTAGAAAAAAGAGAAAAAAAGCTAGTTATAGGTAGCGATGAATATGAAATAGCCTATCAAAAAGCATATGAAGAGCAATTAAAAAAACGAGGCATTATTTAGCTTGGGCTATTAAATTGAAATTTTAAATCGTAGTTAAAATTAAGGATTATTATGAAAGCGTATATTTACCTAGAAAATGGCGTATTTTTACAAGCCAAAGCCAGTGGCAAAGGCGGAACCATCAGCGGCGAAATGGTCTTTAATACCTCAATGAGCGGTTATCAAGAAATCATCACAGATCCAAGCTATGCTGGGCAGTTTATAGTTTTTACCGCGCCTGAAATAGGCATAGTAGGTTGTAATAACGATGATATGGAAAGCTTTAAAATCCACGCTTGCGGGCTTTTTGTGCGCCGTCTTAATGAGTTTAGCTCAAATTACCGCTCTAAAAGCACTTTAAGTGAGTTTGTAAGCGCACAAAATAAAATAATTATCCACGACATAAACACAAGAGCCTTAACCAAAATGATACGAGAAAAAGGCGTTTTGCGCGCTGTCATCTCCACACAAATTAGCACAAAAAGCGAGCTAGCAAAGGTGCTTGAAAACTCAGCAAGAATCGAAGAAATCGATCTAGTAGAGCAAGTTACAACCAAAATGCAATACTCACACGATAGTGGCATTTGGGATTTTGAGAGCAATTCTTACTCAAACCCTGTAAAAATCGGCAAAAAAGTAGCCGTTATAGATTATGGTGTAAAGCGCAATATCTTAAATGAATTAAGCTCAGTAGGCCTTGATGTGGAGGTTTATCCAAGTAGCGTCCAAGCTAGCGTGCTAATAGACGCGTTTAACACAGGCAATATCCAAGGCGTTTTTTTAAGCAATGGCCCAGGCGATCCGCGCACGCTAAAAGATGAAATCGAGCAGATTAAAAAGCTAATTGAAGCAAAGGTGCCTATGTTTGGGATTTGCTTAGGCCATCAACTGCTCTCAAATGCCTTTGGTTACGAAACTTATAAATTAAAATTTGGCCAGCACGGCAGCAATCATCCAGTCCAAAACCTACAAACAAACACAGTAGAAATCACTAGCCAAAACCACAATTACAATGTCCCAGAATCCATCGCCGAAATCGCCACGATAACCCATCGCAATCTTTTTGATGGCACGATTGAGGGCTTGCGCTATAAAGATGCGCCGATTTTTTCGGTGCAATATCACCCTGAAAGTAGCGCTGGCCCGCATGAGAGCGAGTATTTATTTAAAGAATTTTTAGAAATTTTAAGTGATAAAACGCAAAATCAAAATGTAGAATAATTTAGGCTAAGATTTAAAATTTTAAAATTTCAAAAGCAAGGCAAAGATGAATAAAAAGTGTTTTTTATTATATTTTTTCATATTTTTTTCCTTTGAACTTTGCGCTTTTAGCCTTACGCTAAATAATGGCAAAACAAATGGCAATGATTATTATGTAATCCACCTTGAAAACAGCGCGCCCTTTTCTTGTAAGGTTAAAATCGGCGATAATTTCTACCCGCCAGATACTCGCCACGATGGAGCCGACACACACATAAACAGGCAATATTTTTGCTTTATTAGCGGTGATTTTAGCAACAAACCTCAAAGCCAAAAATTACCATTTATGGATTTAGAATTTAAAAGCGAAAAAGACGGCTACTGGGTGATAATAAAGCCAAAAATTTTATCTCGCATTTTTAGCATAGATGGGCATTTGTATTCTAGCAATGATACCAAGCAAGGCCAAGGGCTAAAATCCCGCCATTACACCGTTATTTTAAATGAAAACATCAGCCAATCGCTTTCTAAAACGCGCCCTGAGCTTGATTTCCCTATAATTTTTCCTAATCTTACCTTGCCTTATATAGGCGCGCTTGATTTTAATAAAGAACCCCTAAGCATAGGCAAAGAAGATGATATCAACGACTACATCAATATCAAAAAACTCTACGAAGCACAAAACTACATAGACACGCTAAAAGCGAGTATGCTTGCGATTAAAAATTATCCAAGTAGCGTGTTTTTGGGTGAGTTTATGCTTCATTATTTGCGCTCATTAGATGCTATGAAAAATAATGCAGAAGCTAGTGAAGAGCTTGAAAAAATGAAAATTTCAAGAAGCGATGAGATTATAAAACAAGCTAACATTTGGGTGAAAAATTTCGCCAGCGATAAGGCATATCCTGAGGTGCTTTATATGCTAATGAAAGGCTATTTAGATAATGATAGCTTGGGCAATGCCGAATATATGATAGATTTATTAAAAACAGAGCATGAAAGCTCGCCTTGGACGCAAAAAGCCCTGCTAGCTTATGCTGATTTTTTGGCAAATACAACGCGCTTAGATGATGCGATTTTGCTTTATGAAGATGTGCTTTATGCTACTAATGATATCCAAATAGCCAGCCAGGCCGCAATGCAACTAGCCGCAACCGAGCTAAGATTAAATAGATTAGAGCGCGCGAGTATGTATTTAGATAAAATTTTAACTGCCAATCCTAGCTTTCTAGCCACGCAGCAAGACGCCTCAATCAACTTAGCCCAAAGCTTTAAAGAAGCTAAATTATTTGAAAACGCACTTAAAATTTACGAGCTTATCTTAAAAAATAGCGATATTAAAGATGAAATTTACGAGCTTGCTTTAAGAAATTTAGCCCTAAGTCCA
Source organism: Candidatus Campylobacter infans (assembly GCA_009827235.1). Classification (GTDB taxonomy): domain Bacteria; phylum Campylobacterota; class Campylobacteria; order Campylobacterales; family Campylobacteraceae; genus Campylobacter; species Campylobacter infans. The sequence goes on from SPMW01000012.1 coordinate 39,399, forward strand.
GCAGATGATAAAACCAAGCAAAAAATCTTTTTTTATTTGAAAAAATATCAAAAAGAATTCCCAAATAGCCAATATCTCAGCCTTATTGATACTGCTATGGATAGGTTATTTTTTGATATTAATAAAAACCAAAACAAAGACGAGCTTCAAAAATCCTACGCCCAGCTAATGCAAAAATACAAAGGCTCTCAAATAGGCAAACGCGCGCTTTTAGAAAGTGCTAGTTTAAGCTTTAATGATGGCGATTATAAGAGCGTTTTAAACCTTAGAGATGAAATAAGAGAGGCTAATGATACCAAAAGCTTTATTATCTTACAAAACTCAGCGATCGCGCTAGCAAATGACGCTAACACGCACAAAGCTTGCGCGCGCCTTATGCTTTTGATTGATGAGTTTAGTATAGCAAGCGATATAAAAGATAAATATAAATTATTTGCTTGCTACATTCAAAGAGCGCGATATAAAGAGGCCTTAGAGCTTACAAGTGCTGGCATAGAAAGTGGGGATTTGCGCACGCGCGTAGAGTGGCTAAGCAATGCAAGCCAGGCTTTATTTAATCTTGGCCTTTACAATGACGCGCTAAAAGCCGCAAATGACGCTATTTATGAAGCCAGACGCCTTGAATACTCAGATCCTAGCAAGGCGATATTTTACCGCTTTTTTAGCCTTTTGCGTCTTGATAAATTAGATCTTGCCCTAACTAGCATAGATGAAATCACAAAGCTTAAAGGCACGGATTTTATGTATATTCAAATGTGCGATGCAGCAGCTACTTATGCTAGCGCAAATAATTTTCACACAAGCACGATAAAATACGCCAAAATGGCACTACAAGCCCAAGCCAGATTAAAAATCGATACTTTTAGCCCACAAATTGATTTTATCTACATCGATAGCTTAAAAAACCAAAATTTATACAAAGAAGCGATGGTAGCAAGTGCCAGGCTGATTGAGCTTAATTTAAAAGATGCCGACAAAGCGCGCGCATTATACACCCTAGCCGATTTACAGCTAAAAGATGGAGCGCGCGAGTATGCCCAAAACACCATCGCACAATGCCTAAATCTAAAAACCGCCTCCCCGTGGCAAGAGCTTTGTAAGCAACAATCCCAGCTCTTAAAAAACGATTTTTAGCAAATTTTAAAATTTTATTTTTTAAAATTTAATTTATCCGCTAAATTTTAAAAATTTAATTCATAAATCCGCCAAATTTTAAACCCGTGCCCCGCAAATTTTTATCCGCCAAAACGCCCAAATTTTAAAATTTATTTTTAACCCACACGCCAAAAATCCACCCGCCAAACTCTTAGCCATCAAACAAACTTTAAAATTTCAAATTTATTCAACACCAATAAAAATAAAATTTTAAAATTTCAATTTAATTCAACGCGCCAAATCGCCAAAATTTTAAAATTTAGCTTTTAATCCACCCACAAAAAAACCCAAAAACCAAACCAGCACACCCGCAAATTCCTAGCCAAAATAAAATTTTAAAATTTCATTCAATAAATCCACCAAATTTTAAACTCGTGCCACGCTTTTTAAAACCCACCACAATTTTTAACCCACGCCAAATTCTTAGCCACGCACCCGCGCCTGCCAAGCAAACCGCCCCACCATTAAAATTTCACGCCAAATTCCTAGCCACAATCAAAAAACAAATTTTAACCACGCGCCATGCACATTTTTATCCACCAAACCGCCTAAATTTTAAAAGTTAATTTTTAACCCACACGCCAAAAATCCAAGCTCACCCCGCCATTATCAAACCCGTCTGCCAAGCATTATTTAAAAAGCAAGCCACACCCGCCACACTCTTAGCCACAAAACAAACTTTAAAATTTCAATTTTATTCAACGCCGATAAAAGCAAATTTTAAATTTACCGCGCCAAAATCACCAAATTTTAGCTCGCGCCAAATTCTCAACCACAATCCAACAAAATTTCAATTTAATCCAACAAACAAAAATCCCGCCCTTTAAACTCTTAGCCAAAATAAAATTTTAAAATTTCATTCAACAAATCCGCCAAATTTTAAACCCGCGCCACGCAAATTGTTATCCGCCAAACCGCCAAAATTTTAAAATTTGATTTTAACCCACGCCAAAATCCCGCCCGCCAAGCATTATTTAAAAAACAAACCACGCCCGCCACACTCCGCTAGCCA